>JANNOC010000423.1:0-8550 GCA_031398865.1 Gemmatimonadota bacterium
AAATTGCACGCCATCCAGCCTCGCCGCTTCCCGCACATTCGTCCACCGCGACGCGACCTCCTGATGCAACCGCGGCGAGGTATTCGTTGGCTAGCGACGCAAGGCAGCCGGGGTCCACGCGAGTGAGAGGCCGAACGCATCATCATTGCCGAGCAGGTCAGAGCCGCCGAACATGGCGGCAACGCGCAACCCGAGGTTGGGCGTGACCTCCAAATTGACACCGACATCGAAGTTGAGGCCCAACTCGGTCTCCGAATCGTTGTTAACGCAGTCACCACAGAAGTCGATCGACAATCTCGGGTGCACGAACGGCGTCAGCGCGAGTCCGCCGTCCAGCGGGAACCGATGTCCGATCGACACGCCGCCCGGAATCCGAACCAGCGGGTCGCCGTCGCCGAGCGCGACATAAACACCTGCCGTGAAGAGCATGTCCAAGGGGAGGTCCGCGCGCGCGCGCATCAGCTGATGCGCGAATCCGCCGCCCAGCACGAGACGATTGTCACCCGACTCGGGATCCGCGTACCCGACGTCGAGGTTGAATTGATTCTCCGCGGCGAGGCCTTCACGCCACTGAAAGAGCAGGATCGTTCCCGGAGCTCCGCCGTCGGCGACCGCGAGGTTGAACTCGCGCAGACTCGCGGTCGGCAACTGGAAGGCGGGATGATTCCATCCCTGCGCGCCAGCGACCGATGCGCCGCAGAAGGTGAGCGTCGCGATGACAAGCGCGCGACGGACGATGGTGCACTGGATCATTGCGTCTCCACGTGAATGGGCAAGTTGTCAGCGAAAGGCGTAGGACACTCCCACGCCCCACAGAGACCCGGTCGCGCCCGCCTTTCCCTCGCGCGCCTTGGCGCCGCTCTCGAATCCCGCGGTCGCGCCGATCGAGCGTGTCAGCGACACATCCACGCCGATCGAGGCGCGCACCAGGCCCGAGCGCTCCGTGGCCGCGCTGTCCGATTGCGTCCAGCTGTAAAATGGCGTCGCGTAGAGGGAGATGCCACGGGTCGCGCCCAGGGCACGGCGGTAGCCGAGACCGACGCCGACGGGCACCTGCAGCACGTGCGTCAAGCCGATTTTCGCGCCACCCGCACCCGCGAACACGGCGACACCGAAGGCCTTCGTGCTCCCAAACGTCTTGACGGGAACGGCGAGTCGCCCGCCGATGTTCAGCTCCGTGTCACCATCTTTTGGAGTGATCACCCCCGCCCCGGCGCTGAACTGCCAGCGCGCAGACCCCGGCGCCCAGGCGGCCGCCCCCGCAAAGGTCGTGTGATCGGAACTGCCGCCGTAGTTCGCGGCGACCGTGATGCCCGGATTGGAAAAAGCGTTCTGCAGCACCGGGGCGCCCAGCATCTGTGCCTCCGCTGGTGAGCCATCGAGCGCGCCGCAAACGAGGAGGACGGCCGAGCCCATGCCGAGCGATAAACGCGTCACGCGTCGCCGACCGCGGTCGCCTTCTCCGTCACGACGCGCACATGATTGTCCACCACCTGCAGGTATCCGCCTTCGACCTCGAAGCGCTGCGCTCCTGCTCCGCCCCCAAGACGCAAAGTGCCCTTCCCGAGTAGCGTGAGCATCGGCGCGTGCGACGTGAGAATTCCAACGTCCCCGTCGAAGGCGGGGGCGGACACGGAGTCAGCCTCCCCTTCAAAGAGCACGCGCTCAGGTGAAATCACCGAAACCTTGAGCACCGGCGCTCAGCTCTTGGCGAGCTGTTCGGCTTTGGCGACCACGTCGTCAATGCCGCCGGCCATGAAAAACGCCTGCTCCGGGTACTGATCGAAGTCGCCCGCGACCAGCCGCTCGAAGGAGGAGATGGTTTCCTCGAGCTTGACGTACTTGCCGGGAATACCGGTGAACTGCTCCGCCACCGCAAAGGGCTGCGACATGAAGCGCTGAATGCGGCGGGCGCGTCCCACGATTTTCTTGTCGTCCTCGGACAGTTCGTCCATGCCGAGAATCGCGATGATGTCCTGCAGCTCCTTGTACCGCTGCAGAATGCGCTGCACCGCGGTCGCCGCCTTGTAGTGCCGGTCACCGAGATACTGCGGATCGAGAATGCGGGAGGAGGACGCGAGCGGATCCACCGCGGGGTAAATCCCCAACTCGGTAATGGCACGGGAGAGCACCACCGTCGCGTCCAGATGCGCGAACGCGGTCGCGGGCGCGGGGTCGGTGATGTCGTCCGCGGGCACGTAGATCGCCTGCACCGAGGTGATGGAGCCGTCCTTGGTCGAGGTGATGCGCTCCTGCAGCTCGCCCATCTCGGTCGCCAGCGTCGGCTGATAGCCCACCGCGCTCGGCATGCGCCCGAGGAGCGCCGAGACTTCCGAACCCGCCTGCGTGAAGCGGAAAATGTTGTCGATGAAGACGAGCACGTCGGCGTGCTCCACGTCGCGGAAGTACTCCGCCACCGTCAACCCGGACAGCCCCACGCGGAGCCTCGCGCCCGGCGGCTCATTCATTTGGCCGTAAATGAGCGCGCAGGAGGGCAGGACTCCCGACTCCTTCATCTCGAGATACAGATCGTTCCCCTCACGCGTGCGTTCGCCGACGCCGCAGAACACCGACTTGCCACCGTGTCCCTTGGCGACGTTGTTGATCAGCTCCATGATCACGACCGTCTTGCCGACGCCCGCGCCTCCGAAGAGGCCGATCTTGCCACCTTTCACGAACGGTGCAATCAGGTCGACGACCTTGATGCCTGTCTCGAACACCTCGGTCTTGGGCTCGAGGTTCGCGAACGCCGGCGCCTGACGATGAATGGGCCAGCGCTCCACGTCCTTGCCGATCGGCGCGCCGTTATCGACGGGTTCGCCCAGCACGTTGAGAATCCGCCCGAGGGCCGCGGCGCCGATGGGCACCGTGATGGGGCCGCCGGTATCCAGCACGTCCATCCCGCGCACGACGGCGTCCGTGGATGACATCGCCACCGCGCGCACCTGGTTGCGTCCGATGTGCTGCTGCACCTCCACGACGACCTTGATGGGCTCACCCGTTGCGGACGTGGCCGTCAGGGTCAGCGCGTTGAGCAGCTCCGGCAGATTCTCCGCCTCGAACTCGACGTCGAGCACCGGCCCAATCACCTGGACGACGCGGCCGATATTCTTTGGAGGAGCGATAGTGGCTGTCATGGCTATGTGTCCGTGATTCGAGTAAGCGCCGTGCTCGTTAGGATTGCGCCGCGGCGCCGCCCACGATCTCCGCGATTTCCTGCGTGATCTGCGCCTGGCGGGCGCGGTTGAACGTGCGCCGCAGAACATTCAACATCTCGCCCGCGTTGTCCGTTGCGTTCTTCATCGCGGTGCGGCGCGCGCCCTGCTCCCCCGCTGCCGTCTCCACCAGCGCGCGATACACCGCGTTCCGCGCGTACGCGGGCAGCAGCTCCGTGAGAATCGCCTCGGCCGACGGAAAGAGCAGGTAGTCATGCTTCTTTGCGCCCGCATCCTGATTCGGCGGCGTGACCGGCAGCACCAGTTCCGACGCCGGCGGAGTGGACAGCGCGGAATTGAACTTCGCGTACACGACATACACGGCGTCCAGCGCCCCGGACGCGAAGTCGCGCATCAATCCGTCCACCAGTTCGGTGGCGTTCTCCGCCGTGGGCCGGTCGGTAATGTCCGTGCGGCTCGTGACTACGTCGCGGCCGATGTAGCGGAAGTAGCCCAGCCCCTTGCGCCCCACGACGTGCAACTGCACCTCGACACCGTCGCCGTCGAGCCGGGCGAGGAGGTTGCGTGCCTCCTTGATCAGGTTCGCATTGAACGCCCCCGCGAGTCCGCGATTCGACGTCAGCATGAGCACAGCGGCGCGCTTGATCTGCGCCGGCTGGCGCAGCAACGGAAAGCGCTCCGCGAGGTCGGGCGAGTACAGACTGGCGATGACGTCGGCGAGCGAGTGCGCGTACGGCCGCGCCGCGACGACGCGATCCTGCGCGCGCTTCATCTTGGACGTCGCGACCATTTCCATCGTCCGCGTGATCTTGCGCGTGTTCTCGACGGACTTGATGCGCCCCTTGAGCTCGCGTCCCTTAGCCATGGCGGGATCCGTTCACGGTCGCTCGGCCTACTTCTTCGCGGTGGCCGCAGGCGTCTTGTCCGCGGCCTTGGGCGCAGGCGCGGACGGCTTTGCTGCACCCTTTGCGGACGACGTGGACCCCTTCTCCCCACCCTTCACGGCCGGTGACTGCGCGGCGGTGGGCGCGTCCTTCGGTGCGACCTTCGCCGCGACTTTCTTGTACGCGTCAATCGCGCGTTTGAGGTCGGCCTCGGCCTCCTTGCCGAGCGCTTTCTGCTGGCGAATCGCCTGCCCGACCTGCGGGAACTGCGCGTGCATGAACTCGTGGAAGCCGTGTTCCCAGTCGCGCACGTCGCCGACGGCGACGTCGTCCAGATACCCGTTCGTCACGGCGTAGATGATCATGACCTGATGCTCGACGGTCATGGGTTGATACTGACCCTGCTTGAGCGCTTCCACTGTGCGCGCGCCGCGCTCGAGCTGGCGCTTGGTCGCCGCATCGAGGTCGGAGGCGAACGAGGCGAACGCTTCCAGCTCGCGATACTGCGCGAGATCGAGGCGCAGGCGACCCGCGACGGACTTCATCGCCTTGGTCTGTGCCGCGCCCCCGACACGCGAGACCGAGATGCCGACGTTCACGGCCGGGCGCACGCCGGAATAAAACAGGTCGGCCTCGAGGAAGATCTGGCCGTCGGTGATGGATATGACGTTGGTCGGGATGTACGCGGAGACATCGCCGGCCTGCGTCTCGATGATCGGGAGCGCGGTCAGCGAGCCGCCGGGCTTGAAAATCGTCGTGCCGTCCACGACGTCGTTGTCTTCACGCAGCTTCGCCGCGCGTTCGAGAAGGCGCGAGTGCAGATAGAAGACGTCGCCCGGGAACGCTTCGCGCCCCGGCGGGCGGCGCAGTACCAATGACAGCTGGCGGTAGGCCGCGGCCTGCTTCGACAGGTCGTCATACACACACAGCGTCGGCTTGCCTTCGTGATACATGAAATACTCGGCCATCGCGCAGCCGCAGTACGGCGCGATGTATTGCATGGGCGCGGGATCGGATGCGCCGGCCACCACCACGATGGTGAACTCCATCGCGCCCGCGGCGCGGAGTTTTTCCACCACCGCCGCCACCGTGGATTTCTTCTGTCCAATGGCGACGTACACGCAGATGACGCCGGTGCCCTTCTGATTGATGATCGTGTCCACCGCGATCGCGGTCTTGCCGGTGCCGCGGTCGCCGATGATCAGCTCGCGCTGGCCACGCCCAATGGGGATCATCGAGTCGATCGCCTTGATGCCGGTCTGGAGCGGCTCTTTCACCGGCTGCCTGACGATGATGCCCGGCGCGGGCGATTCGACCTTGCGCGATGTCACGGCGACGATGTCACCGCGGTCATCGATGGGGTTGCCCAGGGCGTCCATGACGCGCCCGATGAGGCCCGGGCCCACCGGGACCTCGAGCACACGCGTCGTGCGCCGCACCTCGTCGCCCTCCTTGAGCTGGAGGTAGTCGCCAAGAATGACGGCGCCGATGTTGTCTTCCTCGAGATTCAGCGCGAGGGCGACGACGGTCTTCCCCGTTTCAGCGGCGGTGATCTCGAGCATCTCCCCCGCCATCGCCTTCTGCAGGCCGTAGATGCGGGCGACGCCATCCTTCACCTCCAGCACCGACCCCACTTCTTCGACGTTGAGCTCGTGCAGATCGGCCGCTTCGATTTCGCGAAGGAGAATGTCCTTGATCTCGCCGGGGCGAAGCGTCGTTTCGGAGGCCATGAGCGGAAGCAGCGGAGGTACGCGAACAGGGAGCAGAGAGGCGCTTGTGAAAAATATCACAAGCCGATTGGGGAAGCAAGGGAAGGTACAGCGGGGAACGGGGAGCGGGGAGCGGTCCTGCCTGCATCCGTCCCGCCGCATCAGTTCCCGCCGTTACTCCCTGCTCCTCCCCCTTCCTTTCACGAACCGCTCGAGCAGGTCTACGGTCCGCAGGCGGGCCAGCGAAACCGGACGCGTTCCCACGACGCGCTGCGCCGTGCTCGAGAGATGCGAGGATGACGCGAAGCCGAGCACCTGCGCGACATCACGCACGTCATAGCCGGGATTCTTGGAGAGCTCCGCGGCCGCGAGCAGTCGTACGAGATCGATGACCCGCTTGAGGTTCGGTGCGCCGTTCGCCGCGAAGGTCCGGCTCAGGTGCTCGCGCGTCACGCCGACATCGCGCGCCAGCAGTTCGGTGCGCACCGTCCGCCCGGCATAGGACACCAGGCTGCGCCAGGTGGCGCGCTGCAGCTCGGTCGGCAGAGCGAGCGGTGACGGCGGATCGCGGAGCGCCGCGGCGAAGCGCGTCGAGAAGCCCTGCGCGATCACCAGCTCCCGGGCGACCGAGTCGTCGACTCCGTCCGCGATGACATCCGCAAAGTCGAGAGCCACGCATTGCGCGATGATCGGCCCGTCGCCGGGTCGCAGCGGCGAGATCGCGAAAAAGGGCGCGCTGGGGAACTCCCGGGCGAGTCCCGCGATGCGCCAGGCGTCGTCGCTCGGCGTCGCGACGTCCACCAGCGCGGCATCCACCAATGTGGAGCGGAAGGCGGCGGCGAACTCGCTTGCGGTCTTGGCGAAGATCAGCCGTCCGCGACGGCGCGGAAAGGACGCGCGCGCGAGGGTCCGCGTACGCTCTCGCGGCGCGTACACCACGACGCACGAACTGACCGACGGGCCCGCGACACGCGCCGCCATCGCTCAGCGCGGCGACCCGGCCGCAACCACCATGTCGTTCGCGCGCCGCAGTACCTCGCGGGCATTCGCGTAGGAGATCATCGCGATGGCCTCGTCGATCGGCGCCCAGCAGCAGGCGGTAATCCCTTCCGCGCGTTGCGGCGACGTCCGCTTGGTCTCGCACTGCATGAGAAAAAAGTGGCAGACCTTGTGGATCAGGCGTCCGCGAAAGCGAAAGTACCAGTCGATCGTCTCGATCCGCCCGCGCAGTTCCAGGTCGTCGAGCCCCGTTTCCTCGCGAACCTCTCGCAGCGCAGCCATCTCGGGGGCTTCTCCGTCCTCGAGATGCCCTTTGGGAAACCCCCAGTTGCGATAGCTGTCGCGGATCAGGAGAAAGTGCGCGCCGGCCGATCCGTCCGGCACCGAGGCGACTCGAAAGACCACGCCCCCCGCCGACGTCTCGTGTTTCGCGCGCGCCCGCGCACTCACGCCCGGGGTTCCACGGTGTCGAGCGAGGCACGACCCTCGATGAACTGCCTGACGAGCGGATCGGTGGACGCACGAATCTCCGCGACGGTTCCCGTCCACCGCACCTGACCCTCGTACAGCATGGCAATGCGCGTTCCCACCGTGTACGCACTGCGCATGTCGTGCGTGATCACGATGCTCGTCACACCAAGCTTGTCACGCATCCGAACCATGAGCTGGTCGATGACCGCGCTGGTGACCGGATCCAGCCCAGTCGTGGGTTCATCGTACAGGATGTACTTGGGGCGCAGCGCGATAGCACGCGCGATGCCGACACGCTTCCGCATTCCGCCCGAGAGTTCGGCGGGAAAGCGATGCTCCACGTTGGGAAGATCCACCAGGGACAGCGCTTCGTCGACGCGCGCGGCGATCTCGGCCTCCGTGAGATGATTCTGCTTGCGCAGACCCATCGCCACGTTGTCGCCGATGGAGATCGAATCGAACAGCGCCGCGAACTGGAAGACGTAGCCGATGCGGGCACGCAGCGCGTACAGCTCTCGCCGCGGCAGGCGGGGCACCTCGAGCCCATCGACCCAGACTTCGCCCCGGTCCGGCTCCAGCAATCCGACGATATGCTTGATCGCGACCGACTTCCCCGTTCCGGAATAGCCGATGATGACCATCGTTTCCCCCTCGGCCACATCGAGGGAGAATCCGCTGAGCACACGCTTCGCGCCAAACGCCTTGTGCACGTCGTTGAGCTGGATCATTCCATCGCGGAAACGGGATGCGGCTGAAGGGAGCAGGGCGCGGACGGCTCACAAATGTGCCCTCGTGCTTCGAGGCACGCCAGAGGCGCCACGTCAGCGCGTGACGGGATGCGCGAACGCAGACGGGGCGGACCGAAGTCCGCCCCGTCGCGTGCCTCGCACTCCTCGCGTGCGCTACGCCGCGAAGCTTCCAAGTGCGCGACCCACGTCGCCTTCGCGCAGCCGCTTGAGCGCACGATCGCGCAACTGCCGCACGCGCTCACGCGTGACGCCGAGCATCGTACCGATCTCCTCGAGCGTGTGCTCGCGACCGCCTTCGAGCCCGAAGTACAGGCGCAAAACTTTCGCGTCGCGCGCCGGCAATGTACTGAGTGCCTGCTCGATCTCATCGGTCAGGAAGCGGTTCATGGCTTCCTCCTCGGCGTCCGGCATCTCATCGGCGACGAAGCGCTCGATCAGCGACCGATCGCCATCGGGATCCATGGGCGCATCGAGCCGGACGTCGCCCGTATTCAGCGCGGCCAGCGACTGCACCACCTCGACGGACAGCCCCGTGAGATGCGCGAGCTCTTCCGGACTTGGC
>JANNOC010000441.1:0-2779 GCA_031398865.1 Gemmatimonadota bacterium
CCCACTCAGCGGCGGGCACGACGCGAATGGAGCTGAGCCGTCGGCGTGGCGCGGGCGCTTCCAGAGGCAGAATACTCACGTCCTCCGCTCCGACCCACGCGTCCAGCGTGCGATCCAGTCGCACCCGGATGGTGTCGCCCGCACGGCCGGTCGTCTCGAGGACCGTCCCGGGCAGAAAGAACCACTTGTACGTCCCCGCTGGCACCGGCCGGCCGACGAGCACGCGGTCGGTGTCCGAGACGGCGGTGTTGCGGGCACCGAGCATGACGAGCCGCCCGCCGATGGAGTCGGGTGGTAGCACGCGCGCGATGGGAAAACGCACGGTGTCGCCGCCTCGTGCCACGACGATGGCCGCCTGCGCGCGCAGCAGCCGGGCGGGGAGATCCGTCGCCCAGCGCTCGGGATCGCCGTACCGCCTGAGCGAATCAGACGTCGCGCCCGGTGTCTCACCGGCGTGGTACAGCGCTCGCCGAGTGCCGTCCGCCAGTTCCACCCACGCCGACGCCGTGTGCGCCGCCCGCACGCCGACGCGAATGATTTCGTCGTCAGGCAGCGCATAGCTGCCACGCGGGAAGACGCTGGCCGGATCCACGAACACGCCGCTGTCCATGAAGACCAGACGCTCCGGCTGTAGCACCACCGGATGGCTGACCCGCGCCGAGTCCGCGTCGCGCGTCGCGAGCAGTTCGTACATCGGGGCGGCGGGGTCGGGATTCGGGAGAAAGGCCAGAAAGGAGCCGTTAGGCAGAACGGGGACGGGCGCGCCATTGATCCGCAGCGATGCCGTGCCGTCGCCGACCGTGCCGAAAATGAAGTTGGAGTCGCGCGAGGTGATGGTCGTGCCGGCGCACGGATAGATGACGCGGACCGCGAGCGGCCCCCGCACGAGCGGAACGGGCGGGAGCGGCGCCGCCGCCGCGGACGGACGGCCCAACGGCGGACGCGTTCGCATCGCACCAGTGCATGCCAGGGGTGCCGCGACGAGCAGGGCGAGCGCGAGCGGACGGAGACGGATGGGCATGCGCAGCAAGGTAACCACGTGGAAAGTGCGGCGTTACTTCATTGACCCTCCGCGTGTCCACCTCCTATATTCGCCCCGTCGGAAATCACCCGCCTGGAGGCTCTCCCGAGTGACTGCATGCGCCTTCTGCGGACGCGACAATGACGGCGGTTCACGCTTCTGCATTGATTGCGGAAAGCCGCTCAGTCCGTCCGCTGCGCGCGCTGTACCCGCGGCATCCGTTCCCGTGCCGGGTAAGGCCGCGGCAGCGCCCGCCCCGGCAGGCAGGAGCGCCGCGGCGCCGGCCGCGATCGCCGGTCCCGCCCCTCGCGTCGCCGCCGGCCTGGGGGAGACCACCTGCGCGCACTGCACCCGCGTCATTGATGCGTCGTTGCCTTTCTGCTCGTACTGCGGACACCGCACGCCGGCGCACGGCGCGCCTAACGTCGCATGTGCGTCCTGCGGCGCGTCCGTACAGCCGGGCATCGATCTCTTTTGCCCCCGCTGCGGGACGCGCGCGCCCGAGGAGAACGCGCGCGGCGCTGCGACGCTTGCGATGGATGCCGCGCAGCGCGAGACGGGACCACGGCTCGCGCTCCTGGACGACGAGGGTCTCTCCACGCGCTCGTTTCCGCTCGGCGCCGGCGAGGCGGTCGTGGGCCGCAGCGATGGCGACATTCGCTTCGCGGACGACGTGTATCTCTCCCCGGTGCACGCGCAGTTCTCCATGCGCGCGGGCGCGCTGTGCGTGCGCGACCTCGGCTCGCGCAACGGCACCTGGGTATTTCTCGACGGCCCATGCCGGCTGAGTGATGGCGACGTCATTCTGGTCGGCTCGCAGCTGCTGCGCTTCCGCCGCCTCGGCTATCCGGGACCGCATCCGCCGGAAGCCGACGCCACGCGCCGGCTCGGCTCCCTCACGCCGTCCGCGGACATCGCCGTCCTGGCGCAGCTGCGCAGCGACGGAAGCGTGCGCGACACGCTGCATCTGTCGCCCGGCCGCTCGGTGATCATCGGGCGCGAACAGGGCGACTGGCTGTTTCCCTACGATCAGACGATGAGCGGCCGCCACGCGGAGATCCGCTCCGAGGACAGCGAGTTCGTCGCGCACGATGCGGGAAGTCGCAACGGCGTCGCGATCGCTGTTCGCGGCGAGCGCTCCATGAAGGAAGGCACGCGCGTGCTCATGGGCGACCAGATTCTGCGCGTCGAGCGTCTGTGAGCGCACTCAAGATCTGCCCGCAGTGCGGTACCGAGTACGAGCTGGACCAGCGTTTCTGCGCGCGGGACGGCTCCACACTCCACATGCAGGGGGACGCCGCGGGCGCCGATCTGGTTGGCAGTATCATCGCGGACCGGTACCACGTCGTGCGCAAGCTCGGCGAGGGTGGCATGGGCCAGGTGTACCTCGCCGAGCACGTCCGCATGGGCCGCAAGAGTGCGCTCAAGGTGATGCGCCCGGGGATGGTGCACGACGCCGACGCGATCAGCCGCTTCAATCGTGAGGCATCCAACGCCAGCCGCGTGAGCCATCCGCACGTCGCGGCCATCTACGACTTCGGTGAGACGAGCGACGGTCTGATCTACCTCGCGATGGAGTACGTCGATGGCGAGCCACTGACAAAGCTGATCGAGCGGCAGGGCGCCCTCCCGCCCGCGCGGGCGTCCGTGATCGTGGATCAGGTCGCACAGGCGCTCGCGGCGGCACACGAGTTCGGGATCGTGCACCGGGATCTCAAGCCCGACAACATCATGCTCACCAAGGGGCGCGATGGCGGT
>JANNOC010000452.1:0-1904 GCA_031398865.1 Gemmatimonadota bacterium
CCCTGATCGGACCACCAGGGGTGGGTAAGACCAGCCTCGGCGAGTCGATCGCGCGGGCAATGGGACGCGAGTTCGTGCGAGTTGCCCTTGGTGGCGTTCGCGACGAGGCCGAGATCCGCGGCCACCGCCGCACGTACATCGGCGCCCTGCCCGGGCGCCTCGTGCGGGCCCTGCGCGACGCGGGGACGATGAACCCGGTGATCATGCTCGACGAGGTCGACAAGCTCGGAGCGGACTGGCGCGGCGACCCCTCGTCAGCGCTGCTCGAAGTGCTGGACCCGGCGCAGAATCACTCCTTCCGCGATCACTACCTCGACGTCGAGCTCGACCTCTCGCATGTGTTGTTCATTGCGACCGCCAACGTCGCCGATACGATTCCCGGACCGCTGCTGGATCGGATGGAGGTGATCCGCTTCGACGGCTACACCACCGAGGAGAAAGTGGCTATCGCGCGCGGGCACCTGTGGCCGCGCCAGATCGAGCGGAACGGGCTGCGCCCCGGCGAAGCGACGGTCACCGACGACATCCTTCGCCTCATCGTCAGCCGCTACACCCGGGAAGCCGGCGTGCGGCAGTTGGAGCGCGAGCTGGGCACGCTCCTTCGCAGAACCGCAACCGACATCGCGTCGGCAACCCGTCAAGGCCCGATTGCCGTTGACGAAGCGGCGGTGCGTGAAGCGCTGGGACGGCCCAAGGTCTTCCAGGAGGCGGCCATCCGCACGTCGGTGCCGGGTGTAGCGACCGGTCTCGCGGTGACCGGCGCCGGCGGCGACGTCCTCTTCGTCGAAGCCGCCTCGATGCCCGGCACCGGCCTCGTGCTCACGGGGCAGCTGGGCGACGTGATGAAGGAGTCGGCGCGCATCGCGCTCACCTACGTGAAGAGTCACGCGCACGAGCTCGGTATTCCGCCCGGAGCGCTCGACGGTCGCGAGGTTCACGTGCACGTGCCGGCCGGCGCGATTCCGAAGGACGGACCGAGCGCGGGCGTGACAATGGTCACGGCAATCGCGTCGCTGCTGACCGGCCGTCCGGTCAAGAGCACGATCGGCATGACGGGCGAGGTCACCCTTCAGGGCCGGGTGCTGCCGATCGGCGGGCTGAAGCAGAAGGTGCTGGCGGCGCACGCCGCCGGGCTCACCGAAGTCATCGTGCCGGAACGCAACGCCGCCGATCTGGACGACGTGCCGCGCGAAGTCCGCGAACACATGACCTTCCACATCGTCGGAACGGTCGACGAGGTGCTGGCGCGAGCGCTGGAACCGGCGGCGCTGGCCGCCGCAGCGTGAAGCTACCCGGGTGAACTACGCGCTTGCACCCTGCATGCGGTCGCATTCGGCCTTGTAAGCCTCGATGAGGGCGGTGAGCTTTGTCTGGAAATTGTTCTGAGCGGAGTAGACCTCCCCCAGAGGGCCGACGATCTCTTTCTGCTTCAGCTCGTCCTCGACTGTCAGGGTCAGCTCTGCCAGGCGCTCGAGATGCGCCCGCGAATGGAACTCCAGCTCTTTGAGCTTGGCCAGGACGACGAGTGAGCCTTCGAGCGCCGCCGACGCCTTGGGCGGGGAGCTCGCGTCCGCTTCGGCGCTCTTGCCGGGCTGAGCGGCGGGTGGGTCCTCGAGGGTCACCTGGCTGCTGTGGTGCTTCTTCTCCTGGTTGACTTTCTTATCGTGTGCCGCGTTGCGTGGATCAGACATGGAACCCATGTTGACAAAAGGGGGCCATATCGTCTGTTCAGTTGTGAACACCACGGGTCCTCGACCCCCTCACCTGTCGAGCGCGGCCTTGCCCAGCGCCGGCCGTCCGGCGAGCGCCGTGCAGCAGCAGAAGGAAGAGGCATCCGAGGCCGACGATCACCCCCTGGGCACCAGAAGCGCAGGTAGCTCGGGTCGGGTCTCGCCGAGCGCCAG
>JANNOC010000456.1:0-3266 GCA_031398865.1 Gemmatimonadota bacterium
CCCACCCACCCGACCGGAACCCGAGAATGCTGACTGAAACCACCCTTCCTACCGTCGCTGCCTTCTCGGGTTGGAGTTCGCGTCGAGAGCGTGGCAGATCCGCCAGCAATGGAATGTACGATGATCGTCGTGCAGAAACCCTCTCCCCCATATGGGGGAGCTTCCCATTAGTCACATCTGGTTGATCTGGACACGGAGGCGTCGAACGTGCCAGGATGCTGGCCGTGGTTGGCGAGGTTCAGATCAGCGGTCGCGAGCTGCCAGCGGCATTGCTCGCTCGGATTCGTGGCGATGTGGCGACACGACCGGATCTGAGCCGGACGCAGGTGGCTCGCTACATCTGCGAAGCGCTGGACTGGCGCGGTCCTGATGGCGAACTCAAGGTCACGAGCTGTCGCATCGCGTTGAACCGGCTTTCGCAGCGCGGCGTGCTCGAGCTTCCGAGCGCGAAGGGTCACTTCGCGCCCGCAGCGCGGGTTGTCGCGTCGCCGGTGCCGTCGCCGCCGGCCCTTTCCTGCTCGCTGAAGGAGCTGGGCGAGTTGAGCGCGGTCGTCGTAACTGGCGCGCACCCGGACCTGAACGAGCAGTGGAAGGCCTTGATGTCCCACCACTATCTGGGGCCGGGTCCGCTTGCCGGTCGGCAGCTGCGCTACCTATTTCGCAGCGAAAGGGGCTGGGTCGGCGCTGCCGCATTCAGTGCTTGCGCGTGGGCCGTCGCGGCGCGCGATGCAGCGATCGGCTGGAGCGCGCGCGCACGCGTGGCGAACCTTCAGCACGTCGTGATGAACTCGCGATTCTTCATCCCGCGGTGGGTGGAGGTGTCCAACCTCGCTTCGAAGCTTCTGGCTTTGTGCACGCGGCAGTTACCTGATGATTGGCAGCGCCACTACGGTTACGCACCGGCTCTTGTCGAGACTTATGTCGAGCACGAACGCTTTACCGGCGCCAGCTACCGGGCGGCGAACTGGCAGCACGTTGGCCAAACCGCAGGTCGAGGTCGTCAGGATCGAACCGGCAAGGGTTGTCTTCCTCGCAAAGACATCTACCTGTTCCCTTTGGACCACGACTGGCGCTCGACTCTGTGCAAGGAGCCAGGACCGAAGCCACCGCGGTTGCGCAACCCGACCGACTGGGCAGAAGAGGAGTTCGGCGGTGCGGCTCTGGGCGACGCGCGGCGCAGTGCACGGCTCATCGAGCTGGCGCGAACCTTCTACGCACACCCGACGCTCAGTATCCCACAGGCCTGCAACGGCGACACCGCGCAGATGCAAGCGGCGTATCGCTTTTTGGCGAACGACAACGTGAACATCAAAGACATTCTCGAGCCCCACTACGAAGCAACCTCGCGGCGCATACGCGAGCACGATGTCGTCTTGGCCGTCCAGGATACGGCCTTTTTGAACTACACGACGCACCCCGCTTTGGAAGGCGCTGGCCCGATCGGTGCGAGCCGTAAGAACTCGGCCACAGGGCTCGTGATGCACGAAACGATGGCCTTCACCGAGAAGGGCATTCCCTTGGGACTGCTCGATGTGCAGCTCTGGGCACGCGACCCCATCGAGGCGGGGAAAAAGCACAAGCGGCACGACCTTCCGATCGAACAGAAGGAAAGCGCCAAGTGGTTGCGCAGCTATGAAGCCGCGGCAGCCGTGCAACAGCAGTGTCCGAAGACCAAGGTGGTCAGCGTCGGCGACCGCGAAGCGGACGTCTACGAGTTGTTCGCCTTGGCGCGCAGCCGTGACGACCATCCCGAGCTCCTCATCCGGGCAGAGCACAATCGACGGGTCAACGAGGAGCAGCCCTATCTATGGGAGCATCTCGAGCAGCAGTCGCTCGCCGACGAACTGGTGCTCCTCGTCGGTCGCACGAAGACGAGAAAAGAACGTCAGGCCACTCTCGAGGTGCGCTACGCGCCGGTCGAACTGCGCCCATCAACGGGCAAGAGGCTCAAGAACGTCCAACTGTGGGCAGTTCTCGCCAAAGAGGTCGACACGGACGAAGGAGTCGAACCGCTCGAATGGATGTTGCTCACGACGATGGAGGTCGCGACGATCGAGCAGGCTCTGCGCATGCTCGAGTGGTACAGCAAGCGTTGGGGCATCGAGACCTTCCACAAGGTGCTCAAGAGTGGATGTCGCATCGAGGAGCGCCGACTTGCCACGGTTGCGCGGATCGAAAACTGCTTGGCGCTCGACCTTGTCGTTGCCTGGCGCGTCCAGTACCTGACGATGCTGGGGCGCGAGGCGCCGGAGTTGCCGTGCACGGTGTTCTTCGAGGACCACGAATGGAAGGCGCTGTACGCGTTCATTGCGCGCAGTCCGAAGGCCGTTCCGCCAGAGCCGCCATCTCTGCGTGACGCAATGCGCACCGCGGCCAAGCTCGGGGGCTTCCTCGGTCGAAAGAACGACGGCGAGCCCGGCGTCAAGGCCCTCTGGATCGGTCTGCAACGGCTCGATGACATCTCCATGGCATGGCTCGCTTTCGTCGAACAGCGCGAACCACACGAAGCACCTCTGAGCGATGCCCAACGACTCATCTATGGGAGTCCACCGGACGAGCTCGCGGCCGAAGGCGGCGACTCGTGAACTTCAACGACGTGGACTCCTCGAGCATCGCTGCGGTCGCCTATGACCAGCAGACCGCGACCCTCGGAATCCGCTTCCACGCCCAGCGGGAATACCGCTACTGGCCTGTGCCGGAACGGCAATATCAAGAGTTGCTGGCTGCGGACTCCCTCGGACGCTTCTTCGTGAGCCGGATCCGAAACGCCGGATATAATTTCGAGCGAGTACGGTAAGCGTCGTACCCTCCGGACTCGTGAGCGTTGGCGACTTCCACCATCGATGATGCACGCGACCGCTCCCGCATCACGGTGTCCAGATCGACCGAATGTGACTAATGGGAAGATGGGGGAGAGGGTTCCTGCACGATAGGTGACCCTCCTTGGGGGACCTGTACATAGTCCGAGCCTGAGTTTGCTGGCGGACCCGGGCGCCTGGCCCCGCCGAAGCGGGGTAAGACGCCCTTGTGCCGCTGCCCTCTTCGGGCTCGCGACGGCTCGCCTCCAAGGAGGCGGGAGGGGGACCCCATGATCACGGTGCACTCGACGCGGCTGGCCCCAGGGGCATCACCCGCCGACTCTGACCGGGACTCCGCTGCTGGCTCTTCAGCCAGCCCTCGTTCTGTTTCGCAAGATCCACGACCAAAGTAATCGCATGCTCAAATGACTTGAAGCTGGCGAAGGCCTTGACGTCGTGCGCCAGCCG
>JANNOC010000460.1:0-8156 GCA_031398865.1 Gemmatimonadota bacterium
AAAAGGGGACATTCTACTTTCGCATCGTCACTCGCTATTGCGGTCATTGTTTCGTCAAGCTGCTCCAGCCAGCTCGTAACCCTGTCGCTCTGGTTTCCGCAGTCCGGTGCGACGGTGGACCCGAAAGAGTTCGAGGGGACAACGGGATCGCTGTTCGGCCGGCTACCGCCGCCACCGGACATGGATGTGAAGTGACGAGGGGTCCGCGTGTGAATCGCCGGGCTCCGTCCGTCGTATGTTGGCCGACACGGTCTTGAAGGAGAACGTCATGAAGAAGAAAGGTCACCGCAGCATCCCGGACTTCTCGCGGAAGCGTCCGCCGAGCCAGTCCAACCCGGAAGGCGTACCCGCGAAGACGTCAGTGCCGCGGACGGTGCGGACGATCAAGCCGCCGTCCACGTCGTCGAAGTCCGGAAGGCGCGGCACGTAGACGGCGTAGCACGGAGCGACGGCGGCCTTCCATTCCCTGCTCTCGGTTCCCCGCTTTTTACGGACGCCGCTCGATGGCGTCGCGGACGTCCAGCAGGATCTCGAAGTACAGCTGCTCGCGGCGGTAGGCGAAGTCGAGACTCGCCATCTGCGATTGATCGGCCGAGGCCTTGGCGCGCTGGAAGGCTTCGGTGTACATGTCTTCCAGGTTAGCCAGGATGCGTTCGCGTGAACGGGACATGCGCGTGCTCGCTATGGCGTGAGGTGTGAGGCGGGGCGGCTTGTCGCTGTCGCTCGAGCCGACCGGCGCGTTGGGATCCAGCGGAGCGAGCAGAAAGTGCTTCGCTGCCCCGAAGATCAGGCGTCGCGGACTGGGGGGGAGGAGGGGGGGAATCATCGTGAGGCGTGAGGCTGTGTTCGCGCGCGACGGCTACCGGTGCGTGTACTGCGGCGACGTGTATCCCGTGGAGTCACTGTCGGTCGACCACGTCCAGCCGCGAGTGCGCGGTGGCGACCGGTCCGGTGGGAACCTAGTAACGGCGTGCGCGGGGTGCAACGTGGCGAAGGGGCATCGGCGACTGTCGGAGTACCTCCGCGACGTACCGTCGGCGCGCGAGAACTTCAATCGGCATGCACGACACCTGTGGGCGAGACTGCGGCGCGATCTCGATGAGGAGATCAGCGGCTTGGCGGACGGCACGACGTAGCTGTCCTTGCGGCGCCGACCGGACACGACGGGCCGGCGCCCATGTGCTCGAATTCGAACCAATACCAGAACCCCCGTGAGCAAGCTCTTCGACATCTCCCTCGGCATCACGCCGCACACCATCGTCTATCCCGGCAATCCGCCCGTCGCGATCCATTCGCAACAAGCCATCGCGCGCGGTGATGGTGCCAATGTGTCCGCCCTCGCGTTCGGCTCACATACGGCGACGCACATTGATGCGCCCCAGCACTTCTTCGACGACGGCGCGGGGGTGGACTCGCTTCCGTTGGATGTGCTCATCGGTCCAGCGATTCTGGTGGACGTCGGGCCGGACGTTCGCGCTATTACCGCGAGTGTCCTGCGCGAGTGCCCACTAGGTGCACACACGCGCGTGCTCGTTCGGACGCGCAACTCCGCGCTGCTGCGCCAGCCTACCTTCGATCCCGAATACAGCTACCTCGCCCCCGACGGCGCGGAATATCTCGTGGATCGTGGCGTGCAGCTCGTGGGCTGCGACTATCTCTCGATCGAGGAGTTTCACTCGGGGCATCATCGGACGCATCGGACCCTGCTCGGCCGCGGCGTGGTGATCGTGGAAGGGTTGGATCTGTCCGAGCCACCGCCGGGTGAGTACGAACTCATCTGCCTCCCATTGCTGCTCATGGGCCTGGACGGCGCGCCGGCGCGTGCCGTGCTGCGACAGCTCGAGGCTCGCTGACCTCCGTTCTTCCGCACATTTCACCGGACTCTGGTAATGCAACTCGCGATGATCGGGCTGGGCCGCATGGGCGGGAACATGTCCGAGCGACTGATGAAGGACGGCCACTCGCTCGTGGTATTCGACCGCGCCGCCGAAACCGTCGCGAAGTACGCCGCGCTCGGCGCGGCGGGCGCTGGTGATCTCACGGAGCTGATTAGCCGGATGGATGCGGGCGGACCCCGCATTGTGTGGATCATGGTACCCGCGGGCGCCCCGGTGGACGACACGATCACGGCGCTCGTCCCGTCGTTGCGAGCGGGTGACGTCATCATTGATGGCGGCAACTCCAATTTCCGCGATACCATGCGCCGCGCGTCGGAGCTCGCCGCGCGCTCGATTCACTTCATGGACTGCGGAACGAGCGGTGGAATCTGGGGGCTGCGCAACGGATACTGTCTCATGATCGGCGGTCCCGCCGACGCTTTTCGCCTCTGCGAGCCGATCTTCCGTTCGCTCGCGCCCACAGATGGGTATGCGCACGTTGGACCCTCGGGCGCGGGACACTTCGTGAAGATGATCCACAACGGCATCGAATACGGAATGCTGCAGGCGTATGGCGAAGGATACGAGATCCTGCACGCCACCAAGGATTTCGACCTCGATCTGCATCAGGTTGCCGCGGTATGGAATCGCGGAAGTGTGGTGCGGTCGTGGCTGAATGAACTGGCCGAATCCGCCTTCGAGAAGGACAACGATTTGGGTGCGATTCAGGGGTACGTGGAAGATTCGGGAGAGGGACGCTGGACCGTGCAGGAGGCGATTGCCCTCAATGTCCCTGCACCAGTGATCACGCTGTCCCTGCTCGCGCGCTTCCGCTCGCGGCAGCCCGAATCATTCGGCGCGAAGGTGGTGGCGGCACTGCGCAACGAGTTCGGCGGTCACGCCGTTCGACACAAGTGAGCGTGCCCGGCGGCGTGACCGTCACTCCGTCGGTTCAGCCGGGCCCCTCTGCATCCGTGCGCCAGCGCTCCGACGGCTGCACGGCGGTCATCCTCGGCGCGGCAGGTGATCTGGCGCGCCGGAAGCTGCTCCCTGCGCTGTATCAGCTGGCGCGCGCCGGCCATCTGGAGGAAAGTTTTCGTGTCCTGGGTGTCGCCCTAGAGCCCGGCGACGACGCGTCTTTTCGACAACTCGCGCGCACGGCAATCCAGAGCGCGATCGACAGTGCACACTTGGATGACACGATTTTGCGCTGGATGGAGCGGCGGCTGTTCTACATCAGCGGCGATTTCACCCAGGCTGGTACCTTCGCGGCGCTCGGTGCGCGGCTGGAAGAACTCGAGCGTGTGAGCGAGGGTGGCTCGCACAACCGGCTGTTCTATCTCGCGGTACCACCGAGCGTCTTCGAGCCGTCCGTGCGGCATCTCTCCGCGAGCGGCGTCGCGCCGCGGAGCGACGACGCCGACGCCCGTCCCTGGGTGCGGGTCGTCGTGGAGAAGCCATTCGGCCACGACGAGAACAGCGCGCGCGCACTCAACACTCTGGTGCTCTCGCTTTTCGCCGAGTGCCAGATCTACCGGATCGATCACTACCTGGGGAAGGAGACCGTGCAGAACGTGCTGGTGCTGCGCTTCGGCAATACCATCTTCGAGCCGCTCTGGAATCGCCAGTGGGTCTCGCACGTGCAGATCACGGCGGCAGAGGACGTCGGCATAGGCAGCCGCGGGAAATACTACGAGGAGGCCGGCGTCATCCGTGACATGTTCCAGAACCATCTGCTGCAGCTGCTCGCGCTCACTGCCATGGAGCCGCCGCGCACGATGAGCGCGGACGCCGTTCGCGACGAGAAGACGAAGGTGCTGGAGTCGATCCGGTGGCTCACGCCCGAGACGATCCCCACGAACACGGTGCGCGCACAGTATGCGGGCGGCGGCATCGCTGGAGAGACGGTTCCCGGCTATCGCGCGGAGCGGAACGTCGCTCCCGACTCCACGATTCCAACCTTTGCCGCGGTGCGTTTGTACCTGGACAACTGGCGCTGGCAAGGCGTGCCATTTCTACTCCGCTCCGGGAAGCGGATGGCCCGGCGCATGTCGGAGATCGCGGTGCAATTCCATCGTCCGCCGCATCTGATGTTCGGCCACGCGGTGGGTGAATCACTCGAGCCGAACGTGCTCGTCATTCGCGTGCAGCCTGACGAGGGGATCGCGCTGCGTTTCCAGGTCAAGGTACCGGGCACGGCGGTGGCGCTCACGTCGGAGCTGGAGGTTTCGCCGGTGTCGATGGACTTCTGCTACGCCGACGCCTTTGGCGGCCTCACAGCGCCCGCGTACGAGACGCTGCTGCTGGACATCATGATCGGGGAGATGACGCTGTTCACGCGGAGCGATGAAGTGGCAGCCGCGTGGCGGGTAGTGGACCCGCTGATCCGGTTCTGGACCGAGCATCCGCCGACGGACATGCCGTCGTATGACGCCGGCAGCTGGGGACCCTCGGCGGCCGATGCGCTCATCGCGAGTGACGGGTTCTCCTGGAGAAACACATGATCTGCGAATGCGCCAGGGGTTTTTCGGCGTCAGGAACGTTCAGTGGTCCGTTCGCCTAACCACCCCTTACCGTAGCCCGCTCTGGCTCAGTAGCCGCGCGATCTCCGCGTCGTCCGCGGCAATGTGTTGCAGCTTCTCGACGACATCAGTTTCGTTCGCCGCGTTCGCTGTGAGCAGCGGTGGCGGATGGCCACCAATGG
The DNA here is from genome assembly GCA_031398865.1 of Gemmatimonadota bacterium. Taxonomy (GTDB): domain Bacteria; phylum Gemmatimonadota; class Gemmatimonadetes; order Gemmatimonadales; family Gemmatimonadaceae; genus JANNOC01. The sequence continues at coordinate 4,582 of JANNOC010000460.1, forward strand.
AAGCGCGGGGCGTCCCTGCGCGGCGATCCACCTCAAGGACGGCCGTCACCGGCAAGGTGCCGGGGGCACTGACGCGACGGATGCGCACGGCGGGACCATGGGGCAGCGAACGCTCATACAGCGTGGAATTGGGCATCGCAGTTTCGTCGAAATGAGATTCGTTTAACTTCTCCCGCAGTGTGCGACATGCAAGCGCTATTCCGCGAGGCGGTGGAAAACTGCTTCCTCCACCACGCGCCCGCCCTTGAGGTGCTCGACGACGATGCGCTCGAGCAACGCGGGCGTCACGCCGCCGTACCACACGCCCTCGGGGTACACGACGACGATCGGTCCACCCGTGCAGATGCCGAGGCACGGCGTCTCCCCACGCTTCACACGCGTTGGCCCGAAGAGCAGGCTCTCGCGATGCAGCAGCGCGGCAAGCTCGGCGTACAGCGCGCGACCGCGTCGGTCTGGCGAGCAGAATTGCCCGGTGCAGACGAGCACGTGGTGCGCGTACGGCTCCATGAGCCCGCGGAGCGCGGCGACATTCGACATGGCTGAACGGTAGAGCCGCGATGCGCGCTGAGCCAGCACAATCGGAGCATGGCGGTCCTCCCGCACCATCCCCATCTTGCCCGCATGACCGAAAGGTTCACGGTGAACGGCCTGACGGGATTGGCAGACACGCCGACGCATCCGTCCGCGCCGCCGATCCTCTTCATTCACGGTCTGCTCGCCGGGGCGTGGATCTGGGAGCGCTATCTGCCGTTCTTCGCGGCGCGCGGTCATCCCTGTCACGCGATCAACCTGCGCGGCCGCGACGGAAGCCGGCCCGTGCCGGACATCGGTCGTGTCTCGCTCGCGGACTTCGTGGAAGACGGCGTGGACGCGGCGCGGGCCATCGGTTCTCCTATCGTCATTGGCCACTCGATGGGCGGATTGATCGCGCAAAAGGTCGCCGAAGAGGGCGCGGCGCGGGCACTCGTCCTCATCGCATCCGCGCCGCCGCGTGGCATCAGCCTCGCCAGTCCCTTGCTCGTACGAAAGCAGCTCAAGTTCGCCGTCACGATGCTGCGATCCCGGCCGATCAGCGCAACGCGCGGGGACAGCGACGCACTGATCTTCACGCATATCCCGGTTGCTGGGCGCGCGCTCGTGCAGAGTCGCTTTGTCCCGGACAGCGGCCGTGCGGCGCGAGAGTTGTCCGTTGGCGGGGCCTCGGTCGACGCGCAGCGGGTTCGTTGTCCGGTGCTCGTCGTCACCGGCCGCGAAGATCGCTTCGTCGTTCCGCGCGTCGCGCGGAGGCTGGCGGCGAAGTATCGCGCGACCTTTATCGAGGTGCCCGAGCACGCACACATGCTGCCGCTCGAGCCGGGATGGGACGAGACGGCCGCGGACATCGCGCGCTGGCTGCATGACGTTCGCCTCGCCGCGCGTGTGTCACCTCCGTTCACGGGCGCGGCGAGTTGATGCGAGAAGGACTCAAGGAGTTGCGCGAGCGGATCGACGCGCGGTCCATCGCCGAAGCCGAACAGGCGAAGGCAGAGACTCGGCGCGACCTGATTCGCACGGCACTGCTATGCGTCCTCTGGGCGGCGACCGGGATCACGCTGATCCTCTGGAGCGCGCACACGACGTCATTGTTTCACGGCAAGCTCGCCTTCTTCTTCGGCATCGCCATCGGGAACGGCGGCATTGGGTACTGTCTGCTCACCGCCTACCGCCGCGGCGAGTTGCGCGGCGACTGGTAAGCTCAGCGCCGGCGCCACATGAACGTGGCGGCGAGCACGAGAGTGACGGCATACACGGCCATCACTGCCTCCAGCGCCGGGCTCCATGCCAGCACCGAGCGCAGGAGCAGAAGAGTCGCCGCCCCTCCGAGATAGATCGCGATGCCGACGCCGCGCCGCGCCCTTCCCGCGCGCCACGCGCCGAACACCACGCCGGCGAACGCGACGGTCAGCGCGAGGTAGGCGAGTCCGAAATCACCGGGCAGCGGCGGCTGGTCAGTCGGCGTCACGCTTGTTGTCTCCCGGCGGTACGCGGTGCAGATAGTCTTCCACGACTGTCCCGCCGATGAGATGCTCCGCCACGATGCGGAGCGCGCCCTTCGGATCCACGTGCGCATACCAGACGTCCTCGGGATACACGACCACCATCGGACCATGGCCGCACTGGCTCATGCACCCCGAATGATTGATGCGAATGTCGTCCTTCCGTCCCGCCATCTTGACGGCGCGCTTCAGCGCCTCGTGCACCTCGTCGGCCCACTGCTGTGGGCAGGTCTTGCCGGACGTGCACACGAAGACGTGATGACGATACTGTCCCATGGACACAAGGTATGCCGGCGCGAATGGCTGCGCTGGCCACCCTGCACGGCAGGCCGTCCGTTCGCTATGCTTGAGAGTGGCGAGCGCCGAAGAGTTCTCCCTGATCGATATTCGCGTGGGAACGGTGCTTCGTGCGGAGCCCTTTCCCGAGGCGCACAAGCCGGCGATCAAACTGCTCATTGATTTCGGCGGCGAGATCGGACTGCGTCGCTCGAGCGCGCAGCTCACCGTGCACTACGCGCCGGACATGCTGGTGGGGCGGCAAGTGGCGGCTGTCGTCAACCTCGGCGAGCGGCGCATCGGCAGCTACGTGAGTCAGGTGCTCGTGCTCGGCGCCCTCCCGCAGCCGCACGAAGTCGTGTTGCTTGCCATCGATCATCCCGTGCCTAACGGCACACGAGTCGGATAGCGCCGGCGGAACGCCGCGCCGGCGCGGCAGTTAGCGGTCACGGCGGACATCGCCCCGGAGGCGCATATGACACCCACCGCCCGAGGTACCCCTTCCCCGGAGCTCACGCCGCTGCTGGTGAAGGGCTACGCTCATCCTCACGTGCTGGTCACCACCGAGTGGCTCGCGCAACACCTCGACGATCCGTCGCTCCGCATCATCGAGAGTGACGAGGACGTCCTGCTGTACGACATCGGCCACATCCGCAATGCGCAGAAGGTGGACTGGCACGTGGATCTCAACGATCAGGTCGTACGCGACTACGTCTCGCGCGAGCAGTTCGAAGCACTGCTCCGCGCACGAGGCATCGACGACAGCACGACCGTCATTTTCTATGGCGACAAGAACAACTGGTGGGCGACGTACGCGTTCTGGGTGTTCCAGCTGTACGGCTTCACCAATGCCAAGATGCTGGACGGCGGCCGCATGAAATGGGAGCTGGAGAATCGCCCGCTGGTGACCGAGGTGCCGCGTTTCACTCCGACGAAGTATCGCGCCCGCGAGCGCGATGATTCCCGCATCCGGGCGTTTTTCGCCGAAGCGAAGCGCCACATGGAGCGCAAGGCGCCAATGGTGGACGTGCGCTCGCCGCAGGAGTACACCGGCGAGAAGCTGCACATGCCGGACTATCCGCAGGAGGGGACGCTCCGCGGCGGGCACATACCCGGCGCGCGCAGCATTCCCTGGGCACGCGCCGCGAATGCCGACGGCTCCTTCAAATCCGCCCCCGAGCTGCGCGACATCTACGAGAAGGAGCAGGGGCTGTCGCCCTCCGACGACGTCATCGCCTACTGCCGTATCGGCGAGCGCTCGTC
>JANNOC010000498.1:0-1973 GCA_031398865.1 Gemmatimonadota bacterium
ACCTGCTCGAGCGTGCGGTAGAAGCGCCGGGTCAGGTACGCGCGGCCGAGTACGTCCATCCACCGCTCGTGCGTCAGTATGTCGCTTGACGACGCGTCCGTAGCGGCGCCCAACGCGCAGATCGTTTCCGCGTCGCTGTCCACCAGGCAGGTGCGATCCGCCACGAGTGCGGCCAACCGAATACGCGAGCCGTCGTCGCGCCACGTCGTGACGACTGTCGTGTTTCCTCCGCGCTCAACCGCCAGCACCAGCCAGAGCAGCTGCGGCGCGCGGGAGGCGAGACGCTGCGCAATGCGTGACACGATGTCGCGTAGCGCAGCCGGCGAACGCGGCGGCATCGACGCGGTGGCTCCCGGCACGGCGTCCTCTGAGATCTCGACCAGGAGGGCACGCAGCGCGCCGCGTCCGCGGGCTACTGCCACACGCGCGCAGAGCGTCAGGCCAAGCGCACTCTGCGTCTCCTCGTCCAGCTCCCGCGGCTCGGCGAATCCGAGTGCGGTGACGATCGGTCCGAGCGTCTCCAGAGACGTGGCGCTGGCGAGGAGACGGGCCGCAGCCTTGAGCGTACGCACGACGGCACGCTGGCGGCCGCGTCACACAAACTCGCCATCGCTGTGCCGCAGCAGAAAGCGAATTCCCGAGCGGTTCTTCCGATCACCGCCTCAGTGAGACACGTAGCTGCGCCCCTTCCACGTCACGTCCTGCCCGCGCGTCACGGCCTGTAGCGCGATCCCAAGCAGCACGAGCGATCCCAGCGGATACGCGAAGCCGTACAACGGTGATTCGCCGATGCGGTGATACACGAGCATCCAGAAGGCCAGCGTCACGGCGACCGCAATCGCGCTCCACGCCAATGTCGCGGCGGACACGAGCCCCAGGAGTCCCAGCGTGAGAGTGACCACGGGAATGAGCGGCACGATGGGCGTGAACAGCAGCAACGCCGGATAGAAGAAGCGTCCCAGCGCACCCCCCGGCACCGACGATATCCCTCCGACGAAAATATTCTTCCGCCAGCCGCGGACGATCTCGCGCAGGCTGGTATACATGCGCGTGGAGAGCTGGTCGACACCGAGCACGAGCGCGACGCGCCGGCCGTGCGCGAAGGTGCGCTGCGCGAGCGCGAGATCCTCGGCCACCACCTGCCGCACGGCCGCGTGACCGCCGATCGCGTCATACGCATCGCGCCGGATGAGCAGACACTGCCCGTTCGCGATCTTGTCGGTGATGTGCGGCGACGTCGTGACGCGCTCGGTACTGCCATACCGCAGCGCCAGCAGTGCGAACACCAGCGGCTGCACCACGCGCTCCCAGAAGGAACCCAACTCCTGCCGCCCCGCGATCGAGAGCAGGTCGGCCTCGCGCGAGCGCATGGCGTTCACGGCGCGCGTGACGAGGTCGGGCGCGTGCTCGGTGTCGGCATCGGCGAACAGCAGAATTTCGCCGCGTGCGGCGCCGGCGCCGGTCGTGCACGCCCATTGCTTCCCGAACCATCCGTCGGGGAGATCCGGATTCGTCAGCACACGCGCGCGGGCATCCCGGCTCGCAACCGACTCGGCGAGCGCGTGCGTCGCGTCCGCGGAGTGATCGTCCACCACGATGACTTCGATCCGCGGATAGCTCGTCGCGAGCACTGACGAGAGACAGCGCGCGATGTTGCGCGCCTCATCGCGCGCGGGGATAACAATGGACACGAGCGGAGCATCCGCCGGCGCGGACGCCGCCTCGTCGTCCAGCGATCGCGATGCCCGCTGCCGCCAGAGCAGAATCACCGGCAGCGCGATCCAGGGGAGCGCCGGCGCGAGCTCGACGAGAGTCATGCTACGTCGCGGCGGCGGCTTGCTCGTCCCCCGCCGCTGGCCAGGACACGGTCCGCCCGCGCGCGACGATCGTGGCCGCCGCCATGTGCCCCGTCACGTTCGCCGTCGTGCGGAACATGTCGGGAATCGTGTCGATGCCGATGAGCAGCCCCATTC
>JANNOC010000524.1:0-1595 GCA_031398865.1 Gemmatimonadota bacterium
GGCGGAATGGCTGTTGCTCGCCGGCACCGTCGTCTTCACGATCGTGGCGGGTTTTCTGGCGGAGACCCGGGTGGGAGTCGCGTTGGTGTACGTGCTCGCTGCTCTGCCGGGTCTCGTGGCTTACCTCGCCTTTCGCACGCTGTTGGCGAGCCTCATCGTGACGCTCGCTCCGCTCTATTTCGTCATTGGGGCACTCACGCGCGGTCGGCCAACCTACGTACCTGAGATCGCCTTGGACCGGGCCTTTGGAGTGCAGCCCGAATGGGTGTTCGTCTATGGATCGCTCTATCCCTTCGTCGTCTTCCTGCCCCTGGCGGTTGTTCGCCAGCCGGACCTGTTTCGCCGGGCCATGAAAGCGTATCTGATGGTGATGCTGGTCTCGTATGCGGGCTTCTGGGTGTATCCGACACTGGCCCCGCGGCCCGCCGAGGTATTCGGAGATGGATTCGCCGCCTGGAGCCTGCGGCTCGCCTACTCGATCGATCCACCGCACGGCTGCTTCCCTTCCCTACACGTCGCCTACTCTTTCGTGGCGGCGCTGACGTGCTCTCGCGTGCATCGCGGGATCGGGGTCGCCGCGTTGATTTGGGCCGCGCTCATCGGTGTCTCGACCCTCTACACAAAGCAACACTACGTCGTCGACGTCATCGCTGGCACGCTTGCGGCGTACGTGGCCTACAGGTTGTTCCTGCACGACTACCCGCGAAAGGACGTCGCTGAAACCGACCGTATTCAAGCACCGTTCCGCGCGCTCGCTGTCATCGGAATCTTCGCGCTCATGGTCGCCGGCTTCTGGGTGGCTTACCGAACGCAGACGACCGAGCTCGAGCGGCTGGATCGAATACTTCACCGACGGACCGGGGGCGACCTTCTTTGCCCCCGTCATCGAGAAGATCGATTCGCTCATCGTGCCCGCGATTGTCGTCAATGAGGTCGTGCGGAAGACCCTGCGCGATGCGGGTGAATCGGCGGCCCAGACCGTCTTGACCGCGATGCGCCAGGGGAGAGTTGTTCCCCTGGACGAGACCCTGGCGGTCTCCGCTGCGCGGCTTGGTCTGACTCACAAGCTTCCCCTGGCCGATTCCATCGTTCTGGCCACCGCGGGCGCCGCCTCGGCCACCGTGTGGACCCAGGACAAGGACTTTGAGGGCCTGCCCAAGGAGCGTTACCAGGCCAAGAAGGCTGCGGGCCGGTAGGCGAGATCTCCTTGACAGCGTCTGCATAAGGTGTATCCTGACACTACTAGACCAATCGGTCTAGTTTGGGTTAACCGCGTCACAAGGAGAACACGCATGGAAATCACTATGTGTCACCACACCCTGATTGGCCGCTCATTGCCGGCGGCACTGCGATGTTCGTTGTTGCTCTCGTTGGGCCTAGTCGGCTCGTTCGCCCACGCACAAGCGCCTGCTCAAGAGGAGGCACTGACGCGGACTGCCAATGATGCGCAGCTTACGTGGGGGCCTTGCCCGCCGTTCTTGCCCAAAGGATGCGGCATCGCCGTTCTTCACGGCGACCCTGCAAAAGACAACGTCGACGTGTTCCTGAGAGTGCCCGCCAAGTCGACCATCCCGCTTCATTGGCACACGTCGGCA
>JANNOC010000551.1:0-3713 GCA_031398865.1 Gemmatimonadota bacterium
CCACGTCCCGCTCGCTGTCCGCATTGCGCGCATAGATCGCCGCGCTGGCGGGGTCGAGCGCGTCGAGTAAGCGACGCAGCACGCTGGCCCGGGCGCTGGACGCGACGCTCACGTATTGCAGCGCGAGCGCGCCCGGGGCGTCCTCGGGGGAATTCTCCTCCGCGGCGGTCATCCGGCGCAGGCGCCGGAGGTACCGCTCGACGAGCTCGTCCGCGCGTACGTTCGGCTGCGCGGTGACGAGAATACGCGCCGCGCTCTTGGGTACGTCCGCCATGATGCTCGCGATCTGACCCTCGGCCTCCGGGTCCGCGGCCACGAGATCGTCTACCCACGCAAACACGAGGGTTCGGAGCGAGGCAAGCTTGAGCGCCGACGCCTGAAGCAACGTCGCGATCTCGCCGGGGAGACCAGTGACGATCTGCGCGCCGCCCTCGCGCGCGACGCGCAATGCGCGCTGCGCACTGGTGGCCGTGAGCACGCGCGGCGTCGTCTGTCCGCTCGCCATGGCCATTTCGATCGCGGCGTTGGCCACGGCGAGCGCGCCCTCGGCCGTCGATGTCACCACCAGCAGTTGCGGTTCCAGGAGCTCCGTATCCACGCGCTCGAGCGCGGTCGCGAGGACGAGCGGGATGGATTCCCCAATTTGGGGAAGCGTGTACATCATGTGTTGCCCGCGCGGCCCCCCCCCCGGCGCCGGCGCCCCTTCGCGCTCGTCCTGTTCCACGACTCCTCGCTTTTCAATACGCGCCGTCGCATTGATGGCGCCGGTGCGATGCGGTAACGTTGGCTGAAGTATAGCCGATCCGACCCGCGCACTGCAGATGCCGGTCCTTTCTCACTCGTATCGAATGCCGAGCGTCTACGCGCGGTCTCTCAACATCGCACAGATCAAGGAATCGGCGACGCTCGCTGTCGCCGCGCGTGCGAAGGCTCTGCGCGCGGAGGGCCGGCCCATTCTCGATCTTGGTGCGGGAGAGCCCGACTCCGACACGCCCGCGTTCATTCGACGCGCAGCGCAGCGCGCGATTGATCGTGGTCATACGCGGTACACCGCGACGGAAGGGATCCTGCCACTGCGGGAAGCGATTGCCGCGCGGGCAACGGAGCACTGTCGCGCCCACAGTGGCGCAGACGTCGGCGCGAGCGAAGTCATCGTCTCCACCGGATCGAAGCAGGCGCTGTTCAACGCGTGCTTCGTGCTGTTTGGGGCCGGAGACGAGGTGCTCGTGCCCACCCCTGCGTGGACCAGCTACTACGAGATGATCGCGCTCGCCCGGGCGACGCCGGTGCCGGTGATGGGGGATGCGGGTGACGGATTCAAGGTGGATGTCGCGATGCTGGAGCGCGCGGCGACGCCCCGGACCAAGGGGTTGCTCCTCAATTCTCCCTGCAATCCAACAGGCGCGGTGTACACGGCTCGCGAACTGCGCGCCCTGCTGGAGTTGGCGGCCGCGCGTGGCTGGTGGGTGATCAGCGACGAGATCTACACCCGCCTCGTGTACGGTGCGGAGGCCGCGACCGCCCTGGCTATTTCAGAGGATCGGCAAAGGCTTATCGTGGTGGACGGCGTGGCGAAGGCCTACGCGATGACCGGCTGGCGCATCGGGTGGGCGATTGCGCCGCGTGCAGTCGTGCAGGCCATGGGTGCGCTGCAGTCGCACACGACGTCCAACGCCTCGTCCATCTCACAGCACGCGGCGCTGGCGGCACTATCGGAGCGTGCGCTGGCAGACGAATTCATCGGTGAGATGCTGTCGCGCTTTCGCGCGCGCCGTGCGCTCGCCTTGGCCATTCTCTCCGGCGCGCCAGAGTTGCCCGTCATTCAACCGGACGGTGCCTTTTACCTGTACGTGAACGTGCTGGCCGCCGCGAAGGGAATAGGTGCGACGGACGATGTCGGCGCGCGTGTGGCGGAGTATCTGCTGGAGAAATATGACGTCGCGGTTGTGCCGGGCAGCGCTTTCCTCACCCCCGACTGGGTACGCATCTCGTACGCCGCGCCCGACGATCACGTCGCGGAGGGGGTCGAGCGTCTGGTGCGGGCTTGCCGGGAGCGTTGCTGAACCTGGTGATGCGTCTTCTATTTGGCGTGTCGCGGCAAGAGGACGCGGCCCGCACGGAAAGGATATTGCGCCGTGGCTGTCGGGAAGAGACGTTGAGCACTCCAGCCAGGAGATTCGCGTGAACGTTCCCGTTCGGATCGAGCCTGCGGCAGGTGCGCCCGCGGCGGTGGAATATCGCTGGGATCCCGACACCGACATTCTCACGGCGAACCTCTCCGCCAAGGGGACAGGGGAAGGGCTGTCCGGCTCGGTGGGTGTGGAGGGCACGGATGGCTCGTGGCTCATCCTGGATGTGTCGTCCGGGCACATCAACGGCGTCGAGGTGGCCGTGTGGCCCGACGTGCACACGCGTGCTTCACTCGCGCCGCCGGCCAACATCGAGGATGTTCGCGTCACCGTGCCCGCGCGCGCGTCGCAGCCCGGGATCGCCGCGGTCGAGATGGACACGTCACTCACGGCCGAAGCCGACAAGAGCGAGACAACGATTCACTTTCGACTCGGCAACCTCAGGCAGACGCGCACTGTCCGTATCGCGCAGGACATCCTGCTGGACATTGACCAGCGCGAGCGCATTGCGGGCCTCTGGCTTCTCAACGTGCCGCCCTTTCCCCTGGACTCGTGATCACGACCATTGTACTGATCAAGGCAAACCCGAAAGAGATTCCGCGCTGCGCGATGAAACTCGCGGGAATCGAAGGGGTGACCGAGGTGTATTCGGTGTCCGGGGAGTGGGATCTGGTGGCGATCGTGAAAGTGGCGGAATTCGAGCAGATCGCCCAGGTGATCACGGAGAAATTTCCGGAGGTTCCTGGGCTCGAGCGCACCCAGACGCTGACGGCATTCCGCGCCTACTCCAAGAAGGACCTCGAACAGGCGTGGGATATCGGTCTGGAGTGAGCTGCTGAACGCGCGCGCATGAGCGACTCAGTCGGGGACTATCTGGCCGCGTTGTTCGCGCCCGAAGACGAGACGCTGCTCGCGCTGCGCGAGGAGGCGGATCGCCGCGGTCTTCCCCCCATCGCGATTTCCGCCGACACGGGGCGCTTGCTGCAGGTGCTGCTGCGCGCCATCGCGGCGCGTCGCGTGCTGGAGGTGGGGACGCTCGGCGGGTATTCGGCGATCTGGATGGCGCGTGCGCTGCCGGAGGACGGACGGCTGCTGACACTGGAGCTGGATGCTGGGCACGCGCAGTTTGCGCGTCGGCATCTGGAGCGCGCGGGCTTCGCAAATCGCGTGGAGGTGCGAGTCGGCCGGGCGCTGGACCTGCTCCCCGCGCTCGACGGAGAACGCTTCGACGCCGTCTTTCTCGATGCCGACAAGGAGCCGCTGCCGACCTACCTCGATTGGGCGATACGGCTGGTACGTCCCGGCGGGCTGGTGCTCGCGGACAACGCGCTCTGGGGTGGGCGTGTTCTGGATCCGAGCGCGGACGACGATGCGACACTCGCCGTGCGGGAATTCAACCGGCGCTTCGCGAGCGATCCCAGAATTACGGGCATCGTCGTGCCGACGCACGACGGCGTGGCCATTGGTGTTGTGCGTTAAGAGCGTCCGCGCGGGGACGCATCGGGGGCAAGAGGTGATCGGTAGTCAGTCGTCAGTTGAAAGTGATCAGTCGTTAGGGTTCACTCGGCAGCAACTGAAAACCGA
>JANNOC010000553.1:0-7893 GCA_031398865.1 Gemmatimonadota bacterium
GGTGGTTCGTCGTGCCGCGCGGCATACGAGCGGCGAGGAGCGGCGCGCTCGACATGAACTTTCTCATGTCGGTCGCCGCGTTAGGCGCGTGGATCATCGGCGAACAGACGGAGGCAGCGGCGACGCTCTTCCTGTTCGCGATCGCGGAGCTCCTCGAAACGTACTCCATGGATCGGGCGCGCAATGCAATCAGGGCGCTCATGAATCTGTCGCCGGCGGAGGCGACTGTTATCCGCGACGGTCAGGAGAGACGCGTGCCGGCCAGCGAGATCCAGGTTGGCGAGATGGTCGTTGTTCGGCCTGGCGAAAAGATTGCCGTCGACGGGGACGTCGCGGGGGGCTGGTCGAGCGTGAACCAGGCGCCGATCACGGGCGAGTCCATGCCCGTGGACAAGGAGCCCGGAATGAGTGTCTTCGCGGGATCGTTGAACGGCCACGGCGCGCTGCGAATTCGTTCGACCAGGCCAGCGAGCGATACGACCCTGGCGCGAATCATCCACGCCGTCGAAGAGGCGCAGGCCTCGCGCGCGCCGACACAGACGTTCGTGGATCGCTTCGCGCGCATCTACACCCCTGCAGTGGTGGCGGTCGCGATACTGCTCGCCATCATCCCGCCGCTTGCCGGGCTGGGCGACTGGGGGACGTGGGTGTATCGCGCGCTCGCCATGCTGGTTGTCGCGTGTCCCTGCGCTCTCGTGATCTCCACCCCGGTGAGCATCGTGAGTGGACTCGCCGGTGCGGCGCGAGCCGGAATTCTCATCAAGGGCGGCGCGCATCTGGAGCACGCCGGCGCCATAACGACGGTGTGCTTCGACAAGACCGGCACGTTGACGGAAGGACGCCCCGTGCTGACCGACCTTGTCGCGCTCGACGGACGAAACGAGGCGGACATCCTGCGGCTTGCGATCGGTGTGGAGCGCCACTCCGAGCATCCGCTGGCGACGGCGGTGCTCGAACATGCCCGTGAGCGCGGCATCGCGCCGCCGGAATCTTGGGACTTCGAGGCACTGCCGGGTCGAGGCGCTCGCGCCCGGGTCGAGGATGCGACGGTCTACGTCGGCAACGAGCGCCTCGCTCAGGAGCTTGGCGTCGTCACTGCGTCGGCGACCGCGGCGCTCGCGCGTTTTGAGAGGGAAGGAAAGACGGCGGTTCTCGTGATGACGGAGCGCGCGCCTCTTGGGGTACTCGCCATCGCCGACCGAGTGCGGCCCGAAGCCCGATCAGCGCTCCAGTCACTGCATAGTGCTGGAATTCGCCGAGTCGTGATGCTCACGGGCGACAACGAAGGCACGGCACGAGCCGTCGCCGGCCAGCTTGGCGTCGACGAGTATCACGCGGAGCTGCTGCCTGACGACAAGGTTCGGATCGTTCGCGCGCTCGAGGCGCGTGGGGAGCGCGTTGCCTTTGTTGGCGACGGCGTGAACGATGCACCGGCGCTCGCGGCGGCGACTGTCGGTGTGGCGATGGGGGTCGCGGGGAGCGACGTCGCGCTGGAAACCGCGGACATCGCGCTCATGGGCGACGATCTGAGGAAGCTCGCCCTGGCGATGCGCGTGTCCCGGAAGACGCTGCATGTGATTCGACAGAATGTGTGGTTCGCCATTGCCGTCAAGGCGGTGTTCCTCGTGCTGGCCGTGAGCGGCTGGGCGACACTGTGGATGGCGGTCGCGGCCGACATGGGCGCTTCGCTCGTCGTGGTCATGAACGGGCTGCGCGCGCTGCATGGCGACCGAGCATAAAGTCGGTGACGCTCGCGATATCGCCGCTACTCGGGGCTCGCGACCGGTTGCCCCGCCGGCACGGTGTCCGCGCTCATGTCCATCGGCGGCGGTGTGGCGACGAGGATCGCGGTCACGATGAGCACCAGCGCACCGACGGCAACCTCCACCGTCGCCGAGCGCCGAATTCGTTGCGCACCGCGCTCATCACCTAGCGTCGGCTTCACGCGCTTCCAATTGTAGGCACCCGTCCCCGCGACTATGGAAAGGATGCCGAGCTTCAGCAGTAGCAGCTTCCCATAATCGCTCTGCCAGAGCGCGGACGAGAAACCGATATGCAGCCATGCCGCAAAGGCGCCGGTCATCGCGACAAAGCCCGCGAACATCAGCGCCGTCGGGGAGAATGCGTTCACAAGGCGCGCGACGATCGGTCCCCGCTCCCCCTCTGCTGATCGCATCGCGACGGGAATGCCAACGATCAGGACGATGAGCAGGCTCCCCAACCATCCCCCTGCGCCAATCAGGTGCAACGTGTCGGCGAGTATCGCGAGTGGGGTGAGCGTCGGGGCCGAGGCCGCATGACCTGACAACGCGGGCGTCACGGCGAGCGCGAGGCCGCTCACGACAGCGATCGTCCATCCCGCCGCGCGACCGCGGCGTGCCAGATGAAAGCCCACGATGGCCAGGACAGCAGAAACCACTTGCAGGATCCAGCCCCACCCCCAGACGGTCTGCGTCAACATGGGCAGCATCAGCCCGGTGCCTAACGCCTCCGCTCCCTCGTGCATTGCGTACGACTGTGCATACAGTCGCAACGCCGCCGTGATGACGAGACCGATCGCGGCCCAGAAGCCGACGGTCGCCGCGCGTGCGCGCATGAGTGGAATCACAGCGGCATCCGGTGCGGCGCGGCGCAGCAAGCCGAGGACCGCCAGATGGAATGCCACGACTCCGATCAGGATCAGTAGGCCAATGAACTGCAGCCAGCGGATGGCGACGTACGCTGGCGATCCTGCGCCGAAGCCAGCACTCTCCGGCATCGACTCCGGATTGTGGTGTGCCGCTGGCATGGGTTCCTGTCCCGGCACCGTTGCGCCCGCGGCCGGCTCGCCTCCAACCGGGGCGGGCGACGGAACATCCGCAAGGCCGGTGGCGCCCGAGACGATCGTGAATGAAAACTTGCCGCGGACGGGGTGCCCGTCCTTGCCGAGCACCTGCCACTCGACCGCGTACGTCCCTGCCGCCAGCGTGCCGGTGATTGCAGCGCGAATGACGGACGCGGAGTCCGGTACATTGCCGACTTCCGACAGCGCGACCGGCATGCGGTCGGCGTCGAGCAGTCTGATACGAGCCACCTTCGACTCGACGTCCTGGCTAAAGGCGAGGCGAATCTCGCGCGGGACCTGCGTCAGCCGAGCCCCGCTGGCGGGGGTGGCGTGTCGTAACCCCAGGTGGGCGTACGCCGTGCTAGCGGCAGCCACCAGGAGCGTGACATACAGCATGGCGACGCGCCAATAGCGGCCCGGGCCAGGAAGCGTCGCGCTGCGGCGTGCCGCCACGCGCCGGCGTGGCCGGAATCTGAGCAAGTCAGAACCTGTCGGCCGGCTCAACGCGACGGCGCCGGCTTCGGCGGCATCTTCATCCCGGCATGCGGGTCGGTGGCGGGAGGTGGCGTCCTGGTAGCCGGCTTCGCGGGTGGCTTGGCCGGTGTCGCCGGTGGCATCGCATGGCCGGCGTGTGGATCGGCCTTCGGTGCAGTCTGCGCGGGCGCCTTGGCCGCAGGCTTTGTCGCCGCCCGCCGCGCGGGGGCCGGGCGCCGTGTTGCACGCGCAGGCGTACTCATGGTGTCTCGCAGCATCTGCTCCAGCGACGCCCGATGTTCGGCCGGCATCATGGGCAGCATCTCCCGCATCAGTCGCCGCAGTGCGGTGTCCGCCAGCATGTGCCGGCGCATGCCGCTGTCCGCGAGCATACGCATGTGCATTGCCGTCATGCTCGCCATCATGGAGGAATCCATGCTCATCTTCGAGTGGTCCATGCCTGCCATTCCGGGCATGGTCGCCATGCTGTCGCGGCCGGCTCCCATCCCGGCCATACCGGCGTGATTCATGGCCCCAGTCATCTGACCGGTCTTCATCCCAACCATCTTGCCCGTCTGATCGTCGTGTTCCATTACGGCGCCGCGCGTGACCGTCGGAGTGGGCAGGGCAGGGAGGAAGCCTACCGCCGGGCCACCCATGTTCTCGATCCCCATCTCCTGCGCCATCGTGCGCCAGGCCGCGACCGGCATGATGTACGAGGTGTCGTCACGGTACAGCCGCGCCGCGCGCATGATCTCCGCGCGCTTGCGCTCTCGCGGCACGTCGGGATTCGCGAGAATGTCGGAGATCACGTCGTGCATGGAGTGCAGGTTGTCGAAGATGATCGCCGCCTCGGTGTAACGGTCAGTAAACATCGGCGCCACAGCCGCCGTCATCGGCATCTGATAGGGGAGCGTGCGTGGCGGATCGTCGAGCATCTGCCAGAAGCGAGCGACCGTTGCGCGCACGCCGGTCTGCCGTTCGGACGAGGTCTTGCCGACCATGAGCGGCTCGTACAGCCCCACCTGCAGCCAGTGGTAACCCCAGATCAATCCGTTGAACTTGGGATACTTCTCGCGGAAGGCGAGTGAGTACGGCTGCTCCTGCATCAGCTCCATGCTCTTCGGCTTCGAGCTGAAGGCGAGCTCGGGCCGCGACTTGTAGTACGCGATGAGGCGCTGAACCTCGCGGTCCTTTGCGTCCTGCGACAGTCGCTCGTCCGCGAGCACGTCGTAGATCTGGCGATGGAGGATGTGCGCCCAGTCGAACATCTGCTTTGCTTCAGGCGCCAGTTGCGCGTAACGAACCTCGATCGCGGCCTCCTCGAGCGGGAGCCTCGGCGGCCGGACCAGCACCTTCTTCGTCAGGAAGTTGTACTGCTCTTCTTCGAGAACTGATGTCGGTGCGCCCGGACGCGTCCAGAGCTTCTCGTACAGAATCGCGTGGCCGTAGTCGAAGGCATTGAAGAGCCGGTCCGCCGCCTGATAGCTGTCGCGGAACGTCCAGTTGTGTTTCGCCTCGAGATAGAACTGTTCGTAGGTCGTGGACCATTGCGCGCCCGCCGATGAACCGACGGCCGCGACAAGGCTGAAAGTCATGGCACCGGCGCGCAACGCGGCCCGGAACGCGAAGCGAGATGTGCGACGTGTCATCGGCCGCTCCACGGTAGCCCGAACGCGTACGCGCTACCGAAGGTGGCATACCATCCGCGGTCGTCACCCGTGAGCCGCCCGCCAACACCTCCGTCGATGTTGAAGCGCGGAGTGAGTTGGTAACGGATGCCGACGCCCGTATTCCATTCAAGCTCCTCGTCTTCGCGAAGTGGGTCGCGCGCGTAGACCTCGCCGCCCACCAGCATCGAGCGCAGCGGAAAGGTTCGATCCACCGCAATGCCGCCCATCCAGCGGGATTGCTCTGCCACGCCTGAACTCGCGTCGGCTTCGCCCGGGAGCTGGTCCGCCAGGGAGCCGAATGTGTATTCGGCGTTCACATGAAACCGCATCCAGCTGAAAGTCTTCGTCGCGATCCCCTTGAGCGACGCATGCGCGTCATCGGGGCCGAGCCCGCCCGCCGGGAGCAGGGTGCTGGCGACGATGGCAAGCGCGGGGATGGACGTCTCAACATTCAGGTTGTGCAGCACGGACATCTCGATCCCGGCGAGCCCGTATGTTCGCCCGCTGACCCCCGCATCGATGTAGGCAAGCGGAAAGCCGACCTCAACCTGAGTTCGTGGGAGAATCCCGAAGGCCAACTCGGGCTCGATGCCCCAGTTGTAGACCCCGCTCCGGGCCCGCTCCAAACGCAGCGGCGCGGCTTGAATCTCGAACGCGCGCCGCTCGACGGCGTAGGCGTCCTCGATCTGGAGAGGCCGACCCGTGTCCGTGTTGTAGTAATCGGTCTGAGCGATTGCAGTGTACGGGTGACTCGCCCCGACAACGAACAGGACGACAGGCAGTGCGGCGCGAATTGAGTTGAGCATGCGAAATCGTGGGGATTATGGGCGCAAGGAAAATTCCGGGCATTGCCTTTATCGTGCATAAAACATACTCACACAAGCAATCCCGGCCAACCCGCAATGGTTCCGCCCGGCCCCAAGCCCGCCCGCCGCCGTCACCCGTCTGGACTTGCTCGCGTGGTTTACCGTCCGTAAAATGACGAGGCTGACACACAGTCTGACCACTACTCGGCGAGGTGTAGAGTGTACCGTCCCCGAATCCGCCTGACGGGCGCCGCGGCGGCGGTGCTCGCGCTGACCTGCCTCCTCGCGGGCGCACGCCTCCTCTCCGCGCACGACTTCTGGCTTGTTCCGGACGCGTTCGAGATCGCTTCTGGCGGGCTGATCGAGGTACGCGGCCAGACGAGCAGCGCCTTTCCGACAAGTGAATCTGCCGTGGCGGTGGACCGAATCGCGGAGGCGCGGATCCTCACGGCCGCAGGAGAGACGCCACTCGGGGAATTCTCTCACGCCGGCACCTCCTTGTTGGTTCGGCACCGGCCGAACGCTGCGGGTCAGCACCTGATCGCGGTGTCGCTGCGCGCGCGGACCGTCAAGGAATCCGCGCAGAGCTTCCGCCGGTACCTCGTCCTCGAGGGCGCCCCTGAGGCGCTGCAGCGCTACGAGCGCGAAGGGCGACTCCCGACCGACAGCACCACACGCCGGTACGCGAAATATGCCAAGACGCTGGTCGAAGTCGGCCGCGGCGGCGCTCGCGCTTTTGATCGCACGGCAGGGCACCCGGTCGAATTCGTCCCGCTCAGCGATCCGGCCACGCTTCGGGCGGGGGACACGCTGGCCGTCCGACTTCTCTATCGCGGCCGGCCGCTCGCGGGCGCGCATGTCCACGCGGGCGCGGCGGCGCCTGGAGTGGTGACAACGCGTCCAACTGCGGGCGGCGTGGCCCCGGCTGCATCCGACGGCAACCTTTCGCTCACCACCGACGTCGCGGGGCTCGCGCGAGTTCCGGTCGCGCGCGCTGGTACCTGGAATGTGCGAACGATTCAGATCGTCCCCGCCGACGCGGGGCCCGGGGCTGATTGGGACGTGCACTGGGCGACGCTGGTGTTTCGAGTGCTCCCTCGCACCGGGGCAGACGCGGGAGCCGGCGCCGGCGCGTCCGCGGCGGCGTCCTCACCACTTGCACGCGAGATGCAACGGGAAGGTGACTCAGCCGCCGTCGCGATGACGGTCGACCGGTATCATGCGGCGCTCGGCTCCGGTGATAGCACGGCCGCGCTCGCACTGCTCGCGCCCCGCGCCGTGATCCTCGAGAGCGGTGGCGTGGAAACGCGCGAGGAGTACCGCGCGCACCACCTCCCCGGCGACATCGCTTTCGCGCGCGCCGTCAAGAGCGTCCGCGGCCCGGTGCGCGTCGTCGTGCGTGGCGACGTGGCGTGGGCCTCCTCGACGAGCACGACGCAGGGGGAGTTCCGGGGCCGCGCGATCAACTCCGCCGGCGCGGAGCTCATGGTGCTGACGCGCGAGCCATCGGGGTGGAAGATCAGCGCGATCCACTGGTCGTCGCGCAACCGGCGCCCGTGACCCGATGGGGCATCATGGAGTGTGGCCGGCGTTACGCATCCTTGTGAGGACAGTCTCCGGACATCGCTCCGAATGGGGACCCAAGACAGAACAGATGCGACAGCGCTGTTTCATCTTGATGTTCGCAGTGCCGGTCGTGCGCATCGGCCGCGTGCGCCGGGAGCGGATGCGTCAGTAGCAGACTCGAGGTCCACACCACAGCAAGAGCCGCCGCGGCTCCGACCAACGACCGTCGCGTGACGTGACTGCGCACCGGCGTCTACTCGCCAACCAGCCGGCGCACCCGTCGCTCGAGGAGATCGGCGCGAACGAAGCCGACGGCGGCGCCCGAGTGCGCCTTCTTCGTGGACCAGTGCGCGACACCGAGAATGGCGGACGCCAGCACAAGCGGCTGATCACGAGCTGCCGCGTCATCGGCCAGCAACTCCGCCTGATCGCTCACGTCATCGGCAAGGCGCCGAAGGGCAGGCAACCAGAACAGCGTACACGCCAGCGCACGCAGCAGGGTCAATCGCAGCGGATCGCGCCGCGCTACGTGGGCTCCTTCATGCGCCAC
>JANNOC010000571.1:0-7075 GCA_031398865.1 Gemmatimonadota bacterium
GGCGGCGCACGCGCCGCAAGGTGACGACAAGGAGTAGTCGCGTTTTCCCACCCGCCGGCGTATGAGTCGGGCCGTTCCACCGGGGATGGCCGCCCGGGCCGCGACGCTCCGGGAGCAACTCGACCGCGCCGCCTATGAGTACTACGTCGCTGACCGGCCTTCCATTTCCGACGCCGAGTACGACGTGCTCTTCCGCGAGCTGCAGACGCTCGAGGCTGCCTTCCCCACGTTGCGCACTCCCGATTCCCCGACGCAGCGCGTCGGCGCGCCGCCGCAGTCGCATCTCGCCAAGCACACCCACCTGGTTCCGATGCTCTCGCTCGGAAACGCTTTCGACGAGCCGGAGCTGCGCGAGTGGGAGGAGCGCCTGCAACGTCTCGCGGGAGAGGACGCGCCGCGCGGCGGATACACGGTCGAGCTCAAGATCGATGGCACGGCGGTCAGCCTCACCTACGAGGACGGCGTGCTCGTGGTCGGCGCGACACGGGGCAATGGCCTGATCGGCGAAGTGGTAACGCCGAACCTCCGCACGTTGCGGGACGTGCCGCTGCGGCTGCACGGCGGCCCGCATCCCGCGCGCCTGGAGATCCGCGGCGAAGTGTACCTCCCGTTCGACCTGTTCGAGCGCATGAACGAGGCGCGTGTTCGCGAGGGCGAGCCCGTGTTCGCGAATCCGCGCAACGCCGCCGCGGGCTCGCTCCGGCAACTCGATCCCGCAGTGTCGGCGTCGCGACCGCTGCGCTTTTTCGGGTACTCCGTGACGGCCCCGCCGGGCGTGTCGCTTCCCTTCCGAACGCAGTGGGATCTGCTCGACACGCTCGGCGCGTGGGGCGTGCCGGTGGCACCGCACCGCGCGCGCTGTGCGAGACTCGACGAGGTGCATCGGTGGGCCCATCGCGTCGAGCATGAAACGCGCTCGGCGCTGAATTTCGCGATCGACGGCGTCGTCGTGAAAGTTGACTCGCTCGCGCTGCAGGACGAGCTCGGCGTGATCGGCGGCCGCGAGCCGCGCTGGGCCGTGGCTCGCAAATTCGCCCCGGATATCGGGGTGACGCGGCTGCTGCGGATCGAGGTCAATGTGGGCCGCAGTGGCGCGATCAACCCGTACGCGGTGCTGGAGCCGGTCGAGATCGGCGGCACCACCGTCCAGCTGGCGACGCTGCATAACGAGGACCTGGTGCGGAGCAAGGATCTTCGCATCGGCGACTGGGTGCAGGTGAAGCGCGCTGGGGACGTGATTCCGCAGGTCATCGGGCCCGTGCCGGAGCGGCGTGACGGAAGCGAGCGCCCCTGGGCCATGCCGAAGCGCTGTCCGGCCTGCGACACACCTGTGCAACGGGACGAGGACGAAGCGGCCGTCTACTGTCCCAACGTCGCCTGCCCGGGACGGCAGCTGGAAGCGCTCGTGCACTTTGCCTCACGCGGCGCGATGGACATTCGCGGTCTCTCGTACGCGCGAATTCAACAGCTGGTGGACGCGGGCCTCATCCACGACGTCGGCGACATCTTTTCCGTCACCGGCGACCAGCTGGTGGAGCTGGAGCGCTTCGCCGAGAAGAGTGCGGAGGTGCTGGTGCAGGCCATCGCGAACGCGCGCGCGCAGCCGCTCTCCCGTCTGCTCAACGGACTCGGCATCCGGCACGTCGGAGCGGAGACAGCGCGCATTGTCGCGCGGCACTTCGGCACGCTCGACGCGCTGGCCGCGGCGACGGAAGACGAGCTGCTGCAGGTGCATGGGGTCGGCGATATCGTGGCGCACGCCGTTGCGGCCTACTTTGCGGAGTCGTCAACGCGAGCGCTGGTGAAGAAGCTGCGATCCGCGCAGGTGCGTTTTGATGAACCGCGGGCCGTGGCGGCGGCAGGAGCGTTGCGCGGCTTAAGCGTGGTGCTGACCGGCACGCTGCCGACACTCTCGCGAACCGTGGCGACGGAGCGCATCGAAGCGGCGGGCGGCCGGGTGACGGGCAGCGTCTCGAAGACAACAAGCTTCGTGGTCGCTGGCGACGACGCAGGCAGCAAACTGGAGAAAGCGCGCGCGCTCGGCGTTCCGATTGTCGATGAAATCGAGCTCTTGCGCCGCCTCGGCGCCACGGCCTAGGATTCAGCATGACGCAGATCAACTTGGCGGACCACCAGATGCTCGCGCTGACGCGGGCGTCGCTCACGGCGCTGCGCACCGCGCTGCTTCGCGACGCCGGGCCGGCGGCCGCCGGCTATCTCCAGGAAGCAGGCTACGCGGGTGGAGAATCGCTGTTCGAGTCCTTTCGTGCCTGGCTCGGCGAGCGCGGGAGTGACGCGCCGGAAGAGCTCGAGGTCGACGAGTTCGAGCGGCGGGCAACCGAATATTTTCGTGAGGCGGGATGGGGCGCGCTCAAGATCGGCGCGCTGCACGACGCCGTCGCGACGCTCGACTCGGAAGACTGGGGTGAGGCCGACCCGGCGAACGCGCTCGACCATCCCGGGTGTCACCTCTCCACCGGCATGTTCGCCGATTTCTTCGGGCGCATCGCCGACCACCCGCTGGCGGTGCTCGAAGTCGAATGCCGCTCAATGGGTGCGCAGCGCTGCCGTTTTCTAATCGGCAACGCGGAAGTCATGGAGCACTTGTACAACGAGATGGGGCGTGGCGTCGCCTACGACCAGGCGATGGAGGCCGTCGAGTAGGACGGCCTCGCTACTCGCGACGCAGGGCGGCTTCGTACGTCGGGTTGGTCACGAGCTCGCCATCCACGAGGACCTCGCGGTCCCACGGAAGAATGATCGCGCTTTCGGTGGCCAGGGCGTAGAAGTCGGGTTCGTATGCGCCCGTCTTGAAGCCCACCGCGGTGCGCACTTCCAGGGCACCCGCATTCACCACCGACGCCTTCGCGAGTCGGATCGTATCACCCGAGTCACACGTTTCATCCACGATCAGGACGCGTGCGTCGCGCACATCCGCGGGCGCGGCGCCGAGCACCGCCGGTGTTTCGCGCACGGTATCGGCGCGGTAGCGGCGGCTTACGAGGATCGAGTGAAAGGGGCGATCGAGAATCGCCGCGATCACCGCGCCCGGCACGACGCCCGCGGTCGCAATTCCGACCACGACATCGGGGTCGAAATCGCGCGCGACCTTGAGCGCGAGCGCACGCGAGAGTTCGCCGAACATCGGCCACTCGATCTCGAGCACGCCTTTGGACGGATCCGCGACGTAGCGTCGTGGTGACATGGCCACTCCTGAAAACAATGAAGGTGAGGCAAGGGTCGGGCCGCGTGCGCAACGCACACGCATGTAGTTGCTCCGACCGCTCACAGGCAATAGCTTTGCGCACCCATCTGGAGCGGCGCGCAAGTTGTAGCGCGGTCCGGGCTTGTCCTTCCCACGCCTTACCCCGCACCCGCATGTCCTGGTGGAGTCGCTTGATCGGCGGCCGCTCCGATAAGGATCTCAAGCCGAAGCGACTCGATTACCTCAACGAGGCGCTGACGCTGGAGCGTCAGGGTGACTACGATGCCGCGCTCACGTCGTATCGGCTTGCGCTGCGCGACAAACCTGACGACCACCGCGTGCTCCAGAACATGGCGATCGCCTTCACAAAGACCGGTCGCATCGAGGAGGCCATCCGCGCGTATAGGCGCGCGCTGGCCATCGAGCCGGCCCTCTCGGGTTCGCACTATGGCCTGGCGTTTCTCCTGCTGAAGCGCGGCATGCGGGACGACGCCGAGGAGCACTTGCAGGCGTTCCTCGACAAGCCGCCGAAGAGCGCGGAAGCGGAGCGCTGGGTGCAGCACGCGCGGCAGGTGTTGGAGGATCTTCGTGCCGGCGGCGACGCGGGCGTCACACCCGCGACCGAGCCCGAGCAATAGCGTGGGCCACGTCGTTGCAATCGTCAGCCAGAAGGGCGGTGTGGGGAAGACGACGACCGCCGTGAATCTCGCCGCCGCATTCGCGCGGCGCGGTCTCAAGACCCTGATTGTGGATGTGGATCCTCAGGGCGCGGTGCGGTATGGCATCGGTCTCAAACGCGGCCATCCCACCTACGGCTTTGCCGACTACGTCAACGGCTCGCGCACGCTGCGCGATGTCATTCTGCCAACGGCGCTCCCGTGGCTCCGCGTCATGCTCGTTGGCTCCGTCGCCGACGAGACCGACCATGCGACCTATCAGGAACTGGTCGCGGAAACGGATCTCGTCCATGAAATGCTTTCCGTGGCGCGCGAGCGGTGCCACATCGTCATCGTGGACACTCCGCCGGGCCTTGGCCCCATCGTGCGTCGCGTCCTGCAGAACAGCCAGCACGTCATCGTGCCACTGCAATGCGAGCCGCTCGCGCTGCAGACAACCCCGCAGATTCTGCGCGGCATCCAGGACGTGGTCGCCCAGAACGACAGTCTCACGCTGGACGGCATTCTGCTCACCATGCACGAGCCGGGCAACGCGGCCTGCGACCGCGTGACCGATTACGTGCGCACGCATCTGCCGGCGAACATGCTGTTCGATGTCGTCATCCCCCGCTCGGTCGCCGCGAGCGAGGCGTTCGCCGCGGGACAGCCGGTCGTGTTGCGCAAGCCGTCAGATCCTGCGTCGCAAGCGTACATCAACCTCGCCACGCTGCTCGCCGAGCGCTTCGGGTGACGCGCGCCTGGTGCGTGCTGGCCGCCATCATGGCCGTCGCTGGATGCACGGAAGTCGGCACGGACCCGGAGGCCGTCGTCTCCATTCAATTCGATGCGCTGCCGTATCCGGCGATTGCGCTAGGCGACACGTTGCGCGACTCCAGCGGCGTACCGGTGCCCGTGCGCGCCGTCGCGTTCAATGCGGACAACGAGCCCATTCCCGGGGCGCCGATCGAATACTTCGTGAGCGACACGGTGTCGCTGCGCATTGATCCGGCGACAGGGCTCATCATCGCGGATGCCGTGGTGAGCGACAGTGCGCGGCTGAATCCGCCGCGCGTCTTCGCGCGGATCGGGGCGCTCTCCCCATTCTTGTCGCTCATTCTCACTCCGGCTCCTGCCGTCGTACGGCGGAGCGCGGATTCCATTCCGATTGTGAAGTTCTTCGCGAATCCCCTCTCCGGAGAGGTGGGGGTCGTCGTGAGCTATGACTCGGCGGGGACACTGCGTCCGGTCCGTGGTTGGCTGGCCAGCTACGCCCTCACGTTCCGTGGGGCGACGCTGACGGACACGCTCAGCGCATATCCCGTGGGCGATCAGAATCGTTTCTCGCGGGTGGACACAACCGATGCGAGCGGAGTGGCGTCGCGCCGGATCCGGATCCGCGCCGCGCCGCTGCCCGGGAACGCGGTGGATTCGATCGTCGTACACACGACGGTGCGGTATCGCGGAGGGGACATATCCGGCAGCCCGGTGCGTCAGGTGGTGCGCTTCCACGGCAGCTGAACCTGGTTGTTCCTTGCGGCGTGGTGGGAGAAAGTTGCCGTCCTCCCCCGCCGCATCTGGCCCGGTGCGTGCAGATGTTTCCGGCGGCGATTTCGGGTTGTCCGATCGAGACGTTGGATGGCATGAGGAACCTCGTGGAAGCTGGGACGGCATGACGGCCTTGGGAGGCACGGCAGCCACCGCCATTCAGAATCCAGCGCGTCTGGAGGCACTCAGTGCCGTACGGCTGCTCGACACGTCCGCGGAGGAGCGCTTCGATCGCGTGACGCGTCTGGCTGCCCGCGTTCTGCACACTCCGTTCGCGCTGCTCACCCTGATCGACGCCGACCGGCAGTTCTTCAAGAGTGCACACGGCCTGCGCGAGCACTTGGGCGACGTGCGGGAAACACCTCTGGACCAGTCGCTTTGCCGATTCGTGATACTGGACGACGCCCCCCTCATCGTCGGCGACCTGCGCGCTCACGACAGGGTGCTCCCAGTCTCCGTCACCTATCCCCTGAACATCGTGGCGTACGCCGGGGTCCCGCTCCGGATGGACAATGCGATGGTGATCGGCACGCTGTGCGTGCTGGACGAGCGGCCTCGGGCATGGACGAGTGAGGAGCTCGCCATCTTGCACGATTTGGCGGAATGGGTGATGACGGAGATCCACCTGACCGATGAGTTGACGCGCCGGACGGCTCTCGAAGGGGCGGTACGGCATGAGTTGATGCTGCGCATCGAGACGGAATCGCATCTCCGTCACGAAATCGAGGAGCGGGAGCGGCTGCAGGTCATTCTGCGGCAGCAGTCGGTGCAGGACGAGCTCACGACGCTGCACAATCGCCGTGGTTTCTTTGCCGTGGCGGAGCAGCAGCTGCGCCTGGCACGCCGCAACGGCCAGTGCGTCCTGATGCTGTTCGCGGACATGGACAACTTCAAGGCCATCAACGACACGTATGGCCATCCGGAAGGAGACGCTGCGCTGGTGGAGGCGGGCCGCGTCCTGCGCGAATCGCTGCGTGAGTGCGACGTGCTCGGACGTGTTGGCGGGGATGAGTTCGCCGGGGTCATTCTCTACGACTGCCATGTCGCGCCTACCCCGATGCTCGCGCGGCTGCGACACCGCATCGCGTCGGCCAACAATGCCCCGGGGCGCCGGTATCCGCTGTCGCTCAGCCTGGGCGTTGCGTCGTTCGAGTCCGACAGCCCTCTCTCGCTGTCCGAGCGTCTCGCCGTCGCCGACGCCGCGCTGTACAGTGACAAGCGCGCACGCCGCGCGGAATTGCGCTCGCCGGACCCGCAGTCGTAGGTTGGTGCAAGGTCGGCGCTCCGCCGAGCCAGCACCCACGCGAAAGTCTCGCCCGCAGCCGGCACGCGCGTGCCTAACGGATCCTGCCATCGGGAGGCGCTCGATGATCGCTCGTGGTGGACCTCGCCCAGCACCGGGAACGCTCAACCAGCTGTTCTTCGACGCGGTTCAGCGGTACAACAAACCGGACGCACTCCAGTTCAAGTCGGGCGGCCGATACCAGCCGATTTCGCACGCAACACTCGCTGACCGCGTCCGGCGAACCGCGTTAGGCCTGCGGGCGCTCGGTGTCAAACGCGGCGATCGCGTCGCTATTCTCTCGGAGAACCGTCCCGAGTGGGCCATCGCCGACTATGGATGCCTGATGAGCGGCACCGCGGACGTTCCCGTGTATCCGACCCTGCC
>JANNOC010000600.1:0-2594 GCA_031398865.1 Gemmatimonadota bacterium
ACACGGTTTCAGCGCCGATGGCAGATACCGCGCGCGCGCGGGCCAGGACTACGAAGGTGCTCCCCACGCCCTCCAAACCTGCTGCGCCCGCCGCCCGCATCACTCGTACGACGATCAAGAGCATGAACTTTCTCCAGCCGAAACTGCAGATAACCGTCGGCACCACAGTGGAGTGGGAAAACCGGGATCTGCTCCCCCACACCGTCACGGCAGTCGGGAAGAGCTTCGACTCCGGACTGATTCCGCCCGGCAAGAAATACAGGCACACGTTTACAAAGGCGGGGACTTTTCCTTTCATTTGCACGCCGCATCCCTTCATGAAAGGGACAGTGGTGGTGAAGGATCCATGAGAACCACTCGTCGTTCAGCATACTGCGCGTCCCTGGCGCTCGCGATTGCCGGTGTTTCGGGGTGCCTTTCGGAGCGCGCGTCGGGACCGAGAGTGAATCTCGCGGGATGCAGCGCCCAGCTCCCGTCCGAGGCCTTTGGAACAACCATCGTGGTCATCCGTGATTTCGCCTTTTCTCCGGTGCAGGTGCGCGTGCGGCCGGGGACGAAGGTGACGTGGGTGAACTGCGAAGCTACTGGAACGGACGCGCACACGAGCACCGCCGACGCGGGCTCGTGGAGCTCGCCTCTGCTAGCATCGGGCACGACATTTACGCGGGAGTTCGCGACGACCGGCGTGTTCGCGTATCATTGCGAACCGCATCCCGGCATGACGGGAATGGTGACGGTGGAGTAGCGACGCCAGGATCCCAATTGGATAGAGCCTCTGACTGATGAGTGCAATCGTCGAGGTCCGCGCTTACCGCGGCGCAGCGCTCAGAGCTCTGGTGTGGGCGAGCGCACTTGTCCTCTCGCTCATCGGAGCAACGGCAGGTATCTACCGAGCCGCCTATGTAGCCGACGCGACGGTGCGTGCGGACCCGGTGCGCGAACGGCTTCTGCGAACCCTCGATAGACCGGACCCACGGATTGCAGATCGGCCGGCGGAACTCCGTCGCTTTGATGCGCCGTTCGCGGCACATCCCGTGTTAACGCGCTGGCATGTCATCCCGGGTACGCTCTTTTTTCTTGTCGCGCCGCTGCAGTTCCTGACTCGGCTGCGCAATCGCTATCGCGGCCTGCATCGTTGGTCAGGACGGGTTCTTGTCTGTGCCCTTCTCGCTTCCATGGCGCCGGCTCTGTACTTTGGCCTTGGCTTCCCGTTCGCCGGCGTGGGCGAGGCGGTCGTGATTGCCGCAGTCGCGATCATGCTGTTCACGGCCGTCGGACGTGCGTTCGTGGCGATTCGACGCGGCGACGTCGCGCACCACAGAGAGTGGATGCTGCGTGCCTATGCGCTGACACTTGGCATCGCCAGCGTCCGAGTGGTCGGTGCCGTAGTGGACGTCGCGTTGACACCACTGGGGATTCGCCCAGCGACAGGTTTCGTCATCGCGCTGTGGCTTGGATGGGGATTGACCGCTGGTGTCGCCGAGTTGTGGATTATTCATACACGCGCGCGTGCTCGCGTTAGGCATCGCGAACGTGACCTGCCCAGGGAGGGCTGACTGTGGCAAACACAACGCAGAGTGAGCTGGGTTCGGTGGTGTCCCTCTGGCGTTATCCCGTCAAATCCATGATGGGTGAAGAGCTGAACGCCGCCGAGTTCACGGACCACGGGCTCCTCGGAGATCGAGCCTATGCTCTCCGCGATCCCTCCAACGGGAAAGTCGCGAGCGCCAAGAATCCGCGAAAGTGGGCGAAGCTCTTTGATTTCCGGGCGGCCTTCGCCGAGTCTCCCCGCGCGGGTGAGAAGAGTCCGCCGGTTCGAATCACTCTTCCCAACGGCGGCATCGTTACCAGCGAACAGAAGGACCTCAACAAGCTCCTGACGAAGGCTCTCGGCCGTGAGGTGACGCTGGCAACAGCGGCACCCGAGACGCCCAGCCTCGAAGAATATTGGCCAGATATGGAGGGTCTCGCCCACAGAGAAACGGTCACCGATGAGGCCATGCCAGCCGGCACCTTCTTTGACTTTGCCGTCGCCCATGTGCTGACGACTGCCACGATCGACCGCCTGCGTGAGTTGTATCCGCAAGGGCGCTTCGAGGTCCGCCGCTTTCGTCCGAACATCGTGGTGCAGCCCGCCGCCGCAGCGAAGGATTTTGTCGAGAACGCGTGGGTCGGCCACACGCTGGTCATCGGCGACGAAGTGCGCCTGAACGTCACAGGGGCCTGCGCCCGGTGCGTGATGACGACGCTCCCTCAGGGTGATCTCCCCGGCGATCCAGGCATCCTGCGTACGGCGGCCCAGCACAACCAGGTCAACGTCGGCGTTTATGCCGCCGTGCTGCGCGGCGGTACGATCCGCCGCGGTGATCCGGTGAGGCTCGAGTAGCCTGACCAGGTTGACATTGCGGCGCACGCTACCGGGTGATATGCCGAACGGCACGATCCTGGGCTGCTACCATGACGCCGACATGATGGCGAGCATGCACGGCGCGACTTTCGGCAGGAAGGGATTCTCGGACATCAACGCGTTTGCCAGCATGCACAATGGGGCGACGCCGGGTGGTCACAAGGTTATCGGGCTTTTCACGGACATG
>JANNOC010000532.1:0-1696 GCA_031398865.1 Gemmatimonadota bacterium
GGCCGCGCGGGCGTGAAAGTCCAGGGCGACGGCGTAGACGTCGAGCCGCTGAGGATCCATCGGCGGCGCACTGGCTGGCGCGGGGTCGGTGAGGCGATCGTGCATTGGCGAAGCTCCTTTCGTGGCCGGGGATTGGCGGCCCAGATCGGATCGGGAGGATAACTCGATGTCAAGAGCGAACGGCGGCCGTCATTCCGCGGCGTCGTTGCGCTTCCTGTCCTTCCCGCGCGCTCCTACAGCCGCTGTGCGCCTTCGAGCTTGGTCAGGTCCCGGTCGAAGGTGCCCAACGGAAGATGACCCGCCTTTCGAGCCACCTCGAGCACAAGGCAGTCGGTGAAGCTCACTGCGGGTCTCGCCCGGTATTGTTCCAGAGCAGCGACGACCGCCTCTCCGTCCTGGACGGTCAGATCCCGATGGTTCAGCAACATCTCGACCGCCGTGGCGACGGCCGCTGCTTGGAGCTCGTACACGGAGATGAGCACCCAGATCGCCTCCACCAGCACGACGTGGGGAACCCACGCACCTCGCGCGACGAACGCCTCCGCGGCAGCCACCTGCCGGGGGTCGTCGCGTGTCACCAGACGAACGAGGACGTTGGTGTCAACGGCGCGCATGGCGCCGCTTCACGTAGGCCTTCCGGCCAGCTTTCAACTCCCCGAGGCTCCGTCGCTTGGGCGGGCTCGAGAAGACAGCCTCGTGGAGATCGGCGGAGGTGAACCGGCCGACACGCCGAACAACGATCTTCTCGCCTTCCTCATGCCACTCCAGCGTGGAGCCCGGGCCAACGCCGAGCTTCCGCCGAATGGCTGCGGGAACCGAGATCTGCCCCTGTGCGGTGAGCCGGGAATGGGCAATCGCCATGCCCTGACATTACCGCGGTACTGTGTACGAGTCAAGCAGTCCGGTCGTTATCTCACTGCCAGTGGCGCCACCGGGGCTCGAACCGGAAGCGTCAGTAGTGGTAGCGCGCCTGGAGAAAGTCCACCTGGCTGCCGCGTACGAGGTAGACAATCCGGTGCTCTTGCGTGAGCCGTCGCGACCAGGTGCCAGGCGCCAGGTACTTCAGGGGCTCGGGCTTCCCGATGCCGGTGAAGGGATCGCGCAGGACGGCTTCGACAAGATCCAGCGCGCGCAACGCGACGCGGCGATCGGTGTCCACCCAGAACCGGAGGTCTTCGCGGAACTCGCGCTGGAACACCGCGACGCGAGGTCGCGGCTCACGCGGGGGCGGTTCAGTCGGACGCGCCAAGCTTGAGCGCGCGTCGCAGCGACGTCGGAGTCTGAGGACGGCCCTCCCTGGCGAGGGCACGCCGGAGCGCGGACAGAAGCCGGCGCGCGTTTGCGGGCGAGCGCAGGAGATGGGCCGTCTCCATCAAGGAAGACAGCTCGTCCGCGGCCACCAAGGCGACCGCCGCGTGGCCGCGACGGCGCACCACGACGACCTCGCGGTCCTCGCCCGCGCGGGCGAGAAGCCGCGCGAAGTTGGCGCGCGCCTGCGTGTAGGTCGTTTCGGTGGCCATGGATCCCTCCAGTCTCAACACACCCCTGGACGTACAGCCTTACTGTACGGCAACCGACCGACTGCTACAACAGCGTAGCGCTGGGGAACCAGGTCACTCCGGGGCGGCGTTGCGCTCCCTGTCCTTGGCCTTCTTGGACAGCCACTCGATGAGCGGCAGGATGTTGAAGCCGCCGC
>JANNOC010000676.1:0-3256 GCA_031398865.1 Gemmatimonadota bacterium
CGCAGGCTCGGCGCGGAAGTGGTCGTGGTGGAATATCTCGATCGCATCACCTCGACGATGGACGGGGAGCTCTCGGCCCAATTCCTGAAGATCGCGAAGAAGCAGGGGCTCGCCTTCGCTTCCGGAACTCGATGGCGGCGCCGCGTGGGTCAGCCTCGAAGTCCTGTGCCATGCGTGCGTGCTCCAGGGCGATGGCGAAACGCTCGGCCACCGAGGGCACTGCGGGAAGCGGACGTCCATCGAGCAACGCGCGCGCCTGCGTGAAGATCCACGGTTGTCCGAACGAGCCACGTGCGATCATGACGCCTGCGCACCCCGTCTGCCGGTGCATGCGCAGCGCGTCGTCCGGCGTCTTGATATCGCCATTGCCCAACACGGGAATGTCGACCGCTTCGACGACGCGAGCGATCTCATCCCAGCGCGCGGCGCCGGAGAACATCTGCGCGCGAGTGCGCGGATGCAGCGCCAGGGCGCGGGCGCCGGCGTCCTCACAACGACGCGCGATGGTCACCGGGTCGCGCATCTCCTCGTTCCATCCGCTGCGAATCTTCACCGTCACCGGAAGATGCGTGCGCGAGGCAACGGCACGGATGACCTTCTCCACGAGCCCAAGGTCCTTGAGGCAGCCCGATCCACCATTCCGCTTCACGACTTTCTTGACCGGACACCCGAAGTTGATGTCGATGAACTCGGGCGCGAACACATCCGTGACGAGCGAGGCCGCATCGCCCATGGCCTCAGGATCGGCGCCGAAGATCTGCACGCCGATGGGTCGTTCGTCCGCGCCGAAGCGCAACTTCGCGAGAGTGGCCTCGTTCTCGCGACGAATTCCTTCGGCGGAGAGGAACTCGGTGACGACCACGTCCGCGCCGAAACGGCGGCACAGCCGCCGGAAGGGCGATTCCGAGACACCCGCCATGGGCGCGAGGTACAGCGGCACCCGGGAATCAACGGGAAATGGGAACGTAGGCATTTCTAAAGCTAGCGCGCGCGCCAAATCGCTGCAACGACAGCATTTGACACGCCTTCTCCGCCCGGGTTAATTTCGGCAATTCGCCGTGTGCCGGGCTTGCCGCGCGCGTGCGGCGACGAACGAGGACGCCGGCTTCCGACCGTGGAGAACGTGATGGAATTGCGCGAGTTTTTCTCAGAGGACGCGGTGAAGCTGGAGCTCGACGGGAGCACGAAGGACGATGTGCTCAAGGAACTTATCGGACTCCTCAAGCTGGACGAGAAGTCCGAAGGGATGCTCTACAAAATGCTCAAGCGCCGCGAGAATCTCGGAAGCACCGGGATCGGCCGAGGCATCGCGATTCCGCACTGCCGCTCGCTCGTCGTGAACAAGTTGCGCGTCGCGTTTGGGCGGAAGACCACGGGACTGGACTTCCGTGCGATCGATGAGAAGCCGGTGCACTTCTTCTTCCTCATCGTCGCGCCGCCGCTGGAAGTGTCCAATCAGTATCTGCCCGTACTCGGCAAGATCGCGCAATTCAGCAAGGAGTCGGATGTCCCGCAGCGGCTGTTCACGCTGCAGCAGCCGGCGGAGTTCATGCAATTGCTGGAGGAAAAAGCCGTCTAACGGCCAGCGCGCCGCGCCGCTAGTTCACTCCCACTCGATCGTCGCGGGCGGTTTCGAACTCACATCGTAGACAACGCGGTTCACGCCGTCCACCTCGTTGATGATCCGGTTGGAGATCCGCGCCAGCACGTCGTGCGGAAAGGGATACCAGTCCGCCGTCATCCCATCGGTGCTCGTTACCGCGCGCAGGCCGACCACGTTGTCATAGGTGCGCTCGTCCCCCATGACGCCAACGCTGCGGACCGGCAGCAGCACCGCGAACGCCTGCCAGATCTCGTCGTACAGACCTGCGTCACGAATCTCCTCGAGGTAGATCGCGTCCGCTTTCCGCAGCACGTCGAGCTTCGGGGCGTCCACGTCGCTGAGGATGCGAATGGCGAGTCCCGGGCCAGGAAAGGGATGCCGGCCCACCATGTCCTCCGGCAGGCCCAGCTCGCGGCCGACGTTGCGCACTTCGTCCTTGAACAACTCGCGCAACGGCTCGATGAGGCGAAACGTCATGTCGGGCTTGAGCCCACCGACGTTGTGATGCGTCTTGATCGTCACGGACGGACCCCCGAGCGGCGACGCGGACTCGATCACATCCGGATACAGCGTTCCCTGCACCAGAAAGTGCACGTCCGCTCCGACGTGCGCGGCCGCGTCCTCGAACACGTCGATGAACGTGTGCCCGATGATCTTGCGCTTGCGTTCCGGATCCTCGACGCCGGCAAGCGCGCCCAGAAAACGGTCGGTCGCGTCGACCGTGACGAGCGTGATCCCCATGTGCGCGCGAAAGGTGCGTTCTACCTGATCGCGCTCGTGCAGCCGGAGTAGTCCGGTGTCCACGAAAATGCAGGTGAGCTGATCGCCGATCGCGCGGTGGACGAGTGCCGCGGCAACGGACGAGTCCACGCCGCCCGAGAGGCCGCAGATGACGCGGGACGCGCCAACGCTACGGCGGATCTTGTTGATCTCTTCGTGCACGAACGCACCTGGCGTCCACGTGGGCTGCGCGTGGCACGCGTCGAACAGGAAGTTCGCGATGATCTCGCCACCGCGCGGCGTGTGCGCGACCTCGGGATGGAACTGCACGCCGAACACCGGCTTCGCGACGTGACGCATCCCGGCGATGGGACAGTTGTCGCTCTCCGCCGTGAGGATATAGTCGGCGGGTAACGCTTCCACGTGATCTCCGTGGCTCATCCAGACGCTGGTTTTCTCGCCGGTGCCGAATCCCGCGAACAGACCGTCGCTCTCTCGAATGCGAAGGTCGGCCCGCCCGTATTCCCGCCGGCCGGCGCGCCGCACGGTGCTCCCTTCCAAATGCGCGATGAGCTGCATGCCGTAGCAGATGCCCAGCACCGGCGCGACGTCCAGCAGCGCCCGGTCCGCGGAGGGCACCGCTTCGCCGTACACCGAGTTGGGCCCGCCGCTGAGGATGATCCCGGTGGGCTGCCACTCGCGGATCCACTCCAGAGTGCGCGTCGGCGGATGGATCTCCGAGTATACCCGCGCTTCTCTGACGCGGCGCGCGATCAGTTGCGTGAACTGCGAACCGAAATCCAGGATGAGAATGCGGCTCGCGTTCGCGGGCGCGTTCTCCGCAGCGCGATGGCCGTTCAGCGCCATTCCGGTCCGTCGAGCGTGAGCAGCTCCACCGCGCGCGTGTCCAGATCCAGGATCGCCGCGCAGGGC
>JANNOC010000680.1:0-3539 GCA_031398865.1 Gemmatimonadota bacterium
CGCCGTCGCGTATCCGTCGCTCGCGGCCGCGGCCCGCGGTATCACGGTGTGGGATCTGCCGAGCCTTGTTCGCGCGAGCGGTCGTATGGCGCGCAGCGGCGAGTCCGCCGCGGGGAGTGCGGGTTGGGCGCTGACCGACGCGGGGGTGCAGAGCGTGCTTGTCATGCCGCAGGTGGCCGCCGACCCGTCGGTCGCGCTGGCGCCCTGGAGCACAGTACGGTACGGCGCATCGCGTTCCGACGAGCGCGGCGCACCGATCGCGTCCGTCGTTCGTGGTGCGGGGACGTTAGGCGGCGTGGGTGGGGGTGGGGGCGGCGGTGGAGCGCCCGAGGAATCGCCGTTGCCTCCGGCGCTCGTCCACGACTCGACTGGCGGGTACGTCATCGTTCCGGATTCGGCCGGCGTGTTGCGCGGCGCGACACTGGAACGGTGGTTCGATCGACTCGCGCATGCGTGGAGCCAGCAGAACGTCCGGCTGCTCGTCTCGGGTCTGCCGCATCCCAATCCGAAGATGATCCGGCGCCTCGATGTCCGCGAGCGCGTGGGCGCGCTGGTTCCGTTCTTCACACAAGGATCGGTCGTCGCGCCGATCGTGGCGAAAGAAGAACTGTATTGGGCAATCGATCTGTATTCCGCGTCGTCCCACTATCCGCTCAGCCGGCGCTTCCTGATTGACGGATCGGACTGGAGCTATCTGCATCACGCCGGCACGGCCATCGTGCACGCGCATACCGGCCGTGTGTGGGTCGTCCTCGAGACGACGCTCGATCCCATCGCGAACAGTTGGCGCACGCGCTTCCCCTCCATGTTCGTCACGTGGGCCGCGCTCCCCCGCGAGGTAGCGCTTGGCATGCCACCCGCCGTGGACGGGGCGCTGGCTCAGGCGGCGGCGTTCGCACGCTATGGCGCGCGCGGGGAATCGCCCGCTCGTGGCCAGCTGCCCCGCACACTCGGCGCCGACAGCGTGCTCGCCAGCGCGACGCCGCCGATCATCGCGCTCCCCGGGGGGCCTGGTGTACTCGCCGCGAGTATCCCCGTCACGGACAGCGCGCTGCACGTGACTGGGCTGGTGCTCGCGACGGGAGGGGCACAGCGTGAATCGCTGTGGTACGAGACCGATCTGCGCGGTCCGAGATGGGCTCGCATCCTCGAGCAGTTACAGCGCACGCCCGACAGCGTCGGCCTACTCCCGCCCGACACGCGCGCGGCGCGCGGGGCCATTCGCGCGGTGCCGATTGCTGGCGGCATCGCATACGCGCAACCCACGTACGTCTGGCGTGCATCCGGCGCACCGACCCTGGCGCGCGTCACCATTCTGTTCGGCGACTCGGTGTACATGGGAGCATCGCTCGGTGACGCCGCCGGTGTCATCCGACCTGAGGACGCGCCATCCTCCGATTCGCCCGCCGACTTCCGCGCGCGCGTGCAATCCCTGTACGATGCCATGCGCGCCGCGCTCGCCCGCGGCGACTGGGTCGCCTTCGGTGAGGCGTATGAGACGCTCGGGAAATTGCTTGGACGCACGCGTCGCTGAGATGCCATGACTCACGAGCCTCCGCAGACCGCCGTCATCGCTCTGGGCGGCAACGCCCTCGCACCCGCGGGCGCGCGCTCCACGATCTTCGACCAGTTCCGCCATGCGCGCGCGAGTCTCGGTCCCATCGTGGACCTCGCGCTGGACGGGTGGCAACTGTGCATCGTGCACGGCAATGGGCCGCAGGTCGGCGACGAGCTGCTGCGCAACGAGCTGGCGCGCGCCGAGGCGAGTCCGTTGCCGTTAGGCGTTCTCGTTGCCGCGACGGCGGGATGGATCGGCTACATGGTGCAGCAGTCGCTGGAGAACGCGCTGCGTCGCGCGGGCAGCACGCGCGACGTCGTCACGATCATCACGCAGGTGCACGTCGCGCCTGACGATCCCGCGCTTTCCACGCCGACCAAGTTCATCGGCCATGAGATCCGCGAGGATCGCGCACGTGAGCTGATCGCGGAGGGACATCCCGTGCAGCCTGACGGGCGCGGCCGGCTGCGTCGCGTCGTGTCCAGTCCGAAGCCGATCGCCATTCCCGAGATCGAAGTCATCCGGCATCTGGTGCAGCGCGGGACGCTCGTCATCGCCGCCGGCGGCGGCGGCGCGCCGGTGTACGAAGATGAGCGGCTGGGTTGGGAAGGCGTGGACGCCGTCGTGGACAAGGATCTGGCCGCCGCGGTACTCGCGCGCGATCTGGGCGCGACGCTGCTGATCATTCTCACTGACGTGGACGCCGTGTACCTCGACTGGGGCAAGCCCACTCAGCGTGCGTTGCGTACTCTCACCGTGAGCGAGGCGGAAGCGCTGGATCGCGAGAAGGCGTTCGGAGAGGGTAGCATGGGGCCGAAGATTCGCGCGGCGGCGGACTTCGCGAAGCGCACCGGAGGACGGGCGATTATCACCGAGCTGCGACACGGGCGCGAAGCGGTGCGGGGGACGGCGGGGACGACGATCGTGCGCTAGGCGGCTCGCGTACGGGAAAAGCTGACAGGCCGCAAAGGCTCTCCGCCCGGGAGTACCGCCAGGCTAGGTGGATTCCCCCACAGAATTTCAGGACAATGCCGACGGGGTCCGCGGCCGGCATGGGCCATCTTCCATTCCGTATGGGGAAGACGAGGTCCGTTCCCGTCAACCGACCGTCGTTCGCGCAGCAACCTGTGACTCAGAGGAATCGTGAATCCGACTCGAGGAACACCCATTCAATTGGGCCGAGCCATGCTGATAGATGTGACTGATTTTTCGGGACGTCGCCGTCGCTGCTTTTCCGCCGCCATCGGACTCGCGATCGGCGCGCTTGGGTGCGGCGGTGGCGGAGCGGCCGTCGGCCCGGACGGCCCGCCCGAATCTCCCGCGCCGCCTTCCTCCCAGTCGGCCCACGTCGTAACGACACCCGGTACGAGCTTTAGCCCGTCGACGATCACAATCGCGCAGGGTGACAGCGTGACGTGGCAGATCGTGGGCACTACCCACAACGTCACGTTCGGCACCAAGAAGCCCAGCGGCGGTGACGCGCCCAATTCCACGCCGGGAAGCACCTTCACCCGAACATTCACCGCAGCGGGCACGTATTCATACGACTGCACACTCCATTCGGGCATGGTCGGAACGGTTGTCGTGCAGGGAGCGACCGCCGCGGTATTCACATCGGTCGCCGTCACGCCCACAACGCCGGGTATCAACGTCGGAGCGACGGCACAGCTCACGGCCTCGGCGCTCGACCAGAACGGGAGCGCGATGGCCGGAGTCCCCGCGCCGACCTGGACGTCCGGCAGCGCCGGTGTTGCGACTGTGAACGGGAGTGGCGTCGTCACGGGCATCGCCGCCGGTTCTGCAACGATCACCGCGTCAATGACGTGGGGCGGAGTGACGAAGACCGGGACGGCAACAGTCACCGTTACCGCGGTAAGTGCAGGCAGTGCGACGGTCACCACTCCCAACGAAACGTTTTCACCGCGCACAGACGAACATAACCTAGGGTAATGCCTCCAATAAATTGTGACATTACGAGCGG
>JANNOC010000697.1:0-2354 GCA_031398865.1 Gemmatimonadota bacterium
CGGTTGGGCTGTCGCTGCCGATGCCGATTTGCCAGCGCTATCTGGAGCAGGGTGCGTACGGCTACTTCGGTAGCAGCACGATCGCCTATGGGCCTGCGGACAGCAACGGCGCCGCCGACCTGATTACCCAGTTCTTCTTGCTCGCCGTGCTGCAAGGTGCGTCGCTGGGTCGGGCGGCCCTCATGGCGCGGCAGCGTTTCGTCGAGGAAGTGGGTGAGCTCGATCCGGTCGACCTGAAAACGCTGGCGCAGTTCAATCTTCTCGGCGATCCGTCGGTGCACCCGGCGCGAGTGGCCACGGCGACGGACACACCGAAGGTCGCCGACCGCGAGGACATTCAGCGCCTCCGCCGCCGCGAACGCCGGGCAAAGCTGCGGGTGCAGGGCAGGTACCTGCAGCAAACCAAGCCCACTGCTGCACGCAGGGAAAAGGGTGTACGCAAAACGGCCAGCGTGCGCGCGGCACTTACCAACATCGCGCGGCGCGCCGGTATCGGCGGCAAAAGCGAGTTTGTCGCGTACAAAGTCAACAGGCCGGCCGCGGCCAGAGTGCGGGACACCAAGGCTACGCCCGCCACGACGCGGTACTACATCGCATTGAGCACGCCGAAGGGGCGCCGCAGCGATAGGTTGAATTTCGGCGTGGCGGCGGTGGCCAAGGAAGTCAGGGGACGTATCGTGGGTTACCGCATATATACTCAGCGGTGAGATGAGCACGGATGACGTCGAGCCACGCAGAGTGGAAGGCATTGCGGGAACCGTCGAGCGCGGAGCCTTCGGTGCCGGCAGCAAGAGCGCGCGCAATGCGGTCTGGATCAATACGCCGCAGGGCCGGTTCGTGCTCCGGCGCAAGGATGGCCCGACTTTCCGTGACGCCGCGCTCGATCGCTACGTCGGCAAGCGAGTGACCTGCAACGGGTTCATCGTCGGCTATTCGTTGCTCGCCGATCGCATCAGCGTGAACGACAAGGGCTGACAGTTCTACCCTAGCGCAGAAAAAAAGGAGGAGCCGCGTGGCAACGAGACAGCGACCGAGGCGAAGGACCGCAGCGACGTTTCGCAAGTTAACTGCCGAGCGCGTCGCGATCGCGAACGGGCGCAAAGAGGCGACTGCCGCTGTCGCATCGCGGACCAAAGTCCGCAAGCAACGCCAACGCGCTGTCCAGACCCACTACCGGTCGCTGCGCACGGCCGCGCTTCCGAAGGGACAGAAAACCAGGAAGGCACTCAGTGCCGCTGTTCCGGCGGACGTCGGCATTCTCGTGGCCGAGGGCGATTCCTGGTTCGATTATCCGTTCTACGATGTGCTCAAATTACTGGATGACAAATACGGGTACCGGGTCGAGTCGGTTGCGCATCGCGGAGACGCGGTCGAAAGCATGGCCTACGGCGGTGGACAGATCCAGGAATTTGTCCGCCTTCTCGACCGGATCGCGCAGGAGGGCAAGGTTCCGACCGCAGTCCTGTTATCGGGTGGCGGCAATGATGTCGCAGGCCCCGAGTTTGCAATGCTGCTCGATCACAAGCACTCGCCGGTCCCCGGACTGAATGCAACCGTGCTCGACGGGGTCATCGACCAGAGGATACGCACGGCTTACGTGCAGATCCTGAGCATTGCAACTAGTGTCTGCAATCAGTTGTGGCCGAAACAGCCGGCCATCCCGATCCTGGTGCACGGCTACGATTTCCCGGTTCCAGACGGACGCGGATATATTGGTGGATGGGGGCCGCTGCCCGGTCCGTGGCTGGAGCCCGGTTTCCGCCAGAAGGACTACGCGGATCTGCCGGAACGTATCGCCATTGCCGGGACGCTGATCGATCGATTCAACGGCATGCTCCAGTCGATTGTTGCGTCGGCTGCCTTCAAGCATGTGACGTACATCAACTTGCGTGGCAGACTTTCCACGAGTCCGAAGGACTACCGGAAGTGGTGGGGTAACGAGTTGCATCCGACGCGCGACGGCTTCACCGAAGTTACAAAAAGATTTGTCGACGCCCTGCGAAAACTGAAAGGATGAGGACGCTATGAAAATGCATGTGTTTCGCGCCGTCGCGTTCGCATTCCTGGCACTTCAAATGAGCGCTGCTTTTGCCGCCGACACGATCAAAGTCGCCTTTATCGCGCCATTGAGCGGGACGTTCGCGCTGGTATTCGAGGAAAATCTCAAGTTGTTTCGGGCAGCGGCGGACGAGGTCAACGCAAAGGGCGGTGTGCTGGGCGGCAAGAAAATCGAGATCGTGTCTTTCGACAACAAGGGCACGCCGCAGGAAACCCTGATCGTCCTCAATCAGGCCATCGATCAGGACATCCGCTACGTGCTGGCGACGATCTCGAGCATCGCCCTGACCATCAGC
>JANNOC010000714.1:0-1548 GCA_031398865.1 Gemmatimonadota bacterium
CCCGCACCCTTGTGGACATGCACGTCCACACGCTTGCCGGTGCCCATGGCATTCGGCCCCACGAGCCCCGCGGCGTACGCGTCCTTGACCGCCGCGTTCATGCGCATCAGTGGCTCGGTGAACTCGCCACGAATGTAGATATATGCCGTCTCCGCACCGATGGCGTGCGCGGCGATCGCGCAGCCCTCCACCACCGCGTGCGGCGTCCAACGCATGATCTCGCGGTCCTTGAAGGTCCCGGGCTCGGACTCGTCCGCGTTGCAACAGAGGTAATGCGGTTTCCCGTCGCCCGGCTTCATGAAGGACCACTTCATTCCCGTCGGAAAGCCGGCGCCGCCGCGTCCGCGCAGCCCGCTCTCCTTCACGACGTTCACGATGTCCGTGGGCCCCATACCTAACGCCTGCTCCAGCGCGCGATAGCCGCCGCGCTGCCGCCATCCCTCGAGCGTGAGAGAACCCGTGTCGCCGAAGTGCTGCGAGAGAACCCGGGTCTCTCGCGGGTGCGCGGTGTGCGGGAAGCCCATTATCGGAGGCGTGCGAGAATGTCCGGCACCTTCTCAGGCGTCACGGACTCGATGAACTCCTCGTTGATCATGACGGGGGTCGCGAAGCCGCAGGCGCCGAGGCACTCGACCTCGATCACCGTGTACTTGCCATCCGCCGACGTGACGCCCAGCTCGCCAGTGCGGGTGTGACGGAGAAAGGATTTCACCACGTCCTCCGCGCCACAGATGCCGCACGGTGAGGTGGTGCACACCTGGATGAAATACTTCCCGACCGGATGCTGGTGGTACATCGTGTAGAAGGTGACAACTCCCTTCACATAGGCGGGTGTAAGATCCAGCAGCTGAGCGACTTCGGCCATTGCTTCGGGGGCCACCCAGCCGCGATCTTCCTGGACCATCCAGAGCGCCGGAAGGAGTGCAGCCATTTTCTTGGGATAGCGCGTGATCAACGCATCGAGTTCGGCGCGGCGCGCACCGGTGAACACGGGCGCGTACGGTTGATCGTGCGCGTGACCGTGCCCGCCGTGTGCGGCGTGCGACTCCGCGTGCAGGGCGCCCCTCTCGTTGGCGTTCACCGGTCGATCTCGCCATGGCCGCAGGTCGCGCTCTCCCGATTCGCTCCGCTCATCGGTCGATCTCTCCCATCACAATATCGATACTCGCATTGATGGCGATGACGTCGGAGAGCAGGTGGCCTTCGACCATTTTGGGAATCGCCGAGAGGTTGACGTACGAGGGCGGACGAATGCGCCAGCGCACAGGCTTGGACGTGCCATCCGACACCATGTAATAGCCCTTCTCGCCCTTGGGGCTCTCCACCGCGACGTACGATTCTCCAATCGGCGGACGCGGCCCTTCCATGACGACCTTGAAGTGGTGGATCATGGATTCCATCTCGCTCGTCGCCTTCGACTTGGGCGGGAGAATGAGGCGTGGATCGTCCACGTTCACCGGCCCATCCGGCAGACGCCTGGCCGCCTGCTCGAGGATACGGACCGACTGCCGCAGCTCTTCCACGCGCACGAGATAGCGATCGTACACG
>JANNOC010000540.1:0-4197 GCA_031398865.1 Gemmatimonadota bacterium
CGAGACACTGCCGATTCTGCCCGACACGACCCTCCCGGCTCGCGACGCGTTGCGTCCGCGGCTCCCGGAAGGACAGCCGACGCCCACCAGTCCGTAGGCAGGCGACGACAGCATGCAGCGCCGAGCGCTCATCATCGCGGACGCCGCGGGGCCGGAAGAGATGGCCACGGGCGTCTTCACGCGCTTCGGCTTTGGCGGGGGAGCGATCGCGCAGGCGCCGAATATCGAGAGCGCGCTGAAGCAGCTGCAAGGCGGCGGCGACCATTTCGATCTCGTCGTCGTGCCGCTGCAGCATATCGAGTCGGTGCAATTGGCCGCGCTCGAGCGCGAGATCCGCCATCGCGCGGTGCTCGTCATCGGGACGGCGCCGCATTCGGAATCGGAGCTCATCCTGCGCGCGATGCGCGCGGGCATCCAGGAGTTCCTCGTGTATCCGCCCGACGCGAAGGATCTCGCGGCCGCCGTTGATCGGCTCATGCGGCGCAACCATTCCGAGAATCAGCGCGGGCAGATCATCGCTGTGTACAGCAGCAAGGGCGGGTTAGGGAGCACCAGCATCGCGGTGAATCTCGCGTACGGCTTCGCGAAGAACACGCCGCAAGGGCGCGTCGCAGTGGCCGATCTGGTCGTCACCGACGGCGACGTGCGCGTGCATCTCAATCTGAAGCCTGCGTATGACATGGGCGATCTGCTGAAGAAGCTGGATCGCGTGGACGCTGACCTGCTCAACTCGCTGCTGACCCCATGTCACGCAGGAGTGTGGGCGCTGCCGGGACCCGACAGCCCGGAGTTCGAGGACCAACTCGATGCGAGCACGGTCACGACGATACTCGAGCATCTTCGCATTCATTTCGCGTACACCGTGCTCGACTGCGAGCATCACATGAGCGAGCGCACGCTCGCGGCCATGGACGCGGCCGACCGCATTCTGCTTGTGACGCAGCTCACCGTGCCTGCGCTGCGCAGCACGCAGCGCACGCTGGCCATGTGCCGCCGGCTCGGCTACCCCGACGAGAAGCTGTGCGCCGTGGTGAACCGGTATCAGTCCGGCGAAGTCCTGTCGCTGTCCGATGCCGCTGAAGTGCTCAAGTGCGAGATTTTCTGGAAGCTGCCGAACGACTACAAATCGGCCATGGACGCCATGACCAAGGGAGTGCCCGTCATCGAGCGGCATCCGGAGTCGAAGCTGGCGTGGAGCTTCGGCCAGTTGTCCGCGAAGCTTGGCGGTGTGGGAAGCGAGCCCGCATCCAATGGTGCACTCCGCGCCAATGGCTTCCGGCTCCGTCAGA
The DNA here is from genome assembly GCA_031398865.1 of Gemmatimonadota bacterium. Taxonomy (GTDB): domain Bacteria; phylum Gemmatimonadota; class Gemmatimonadetes; order Gemmatimonadales; family Gemmatimonadaceae; genus JANNOC01. The sequence goes on from JANNOC010000540.1 coordinate 1,290, forward strand.
TGTTCGGGATCAAGAGGAGAGCGTGAGATGTCGCTGAGAGAACGCCTCGCCGGCAAGCCTGGCGCGCCCGTGACGGCAAAGCCCGTCCCAGCACCGGCCGCCAAGCCGGACGCCCCTGTCGGCATCATCCGTCCGCCGGGCAGCGAGGCAATTCCGGGTACGGACCTGGGGTCGGCGGCGACCGCGTTCCGGCCGCCGGCGCAGAGCGGCCCAGCGCATCCACACACCGCGTCGCGCACCTCGCAGATGTTCGCACGCCGGGGTGCCGATGAGCCCATCCTCACTCTGGTTGATCAGCTCAAGGTGGATTTGCACCGCCGTCTCATCGAGCGGCTCGACCTCGAGGCGCTCGAAGAGATCAAGAACGAAACCGAGCTCGCGACGCAGATTCGTGCGGCGGTGGTGGAGTTCCTTCGGGGTGAGCAGACACCGCTGAGCGGCCCCGAGCGCGAAGAGATCGTCGAACAAATCGTGTACGAGATCATTGGTCTCGGACCCATCGAGCCCTTGTTCCGCGACTCCTCGGTGAGCGACATCCTGGTCAACGGCGCCAGCGATATCTACGTCGAACGCCACGGCAAGCTCACCAAAGTCTCGGCGCAATTCCGCAACGACGCACATCTGCTGGCCGTCATTGACCGCATCGTCAGCCGCGTCGGACGGCGTGTGGACGAGTCCTCGCCGATGGTGGACGCCCGTCTGCCCGATGGGTCGCGTATCAACGCGATCATTCCACCGCTCGCGCTGGATGGCCCCGTGCTGTCCATCCGGCGCTTCGAGGCGGACCTCTCGGTGCAGAATCTCGTCTCCAACGGAACCGTCACGGAAGAGATGATACGTTTGCTCGCCGGCTGCGTGCATGCCCGGCTCAACATCATCATCTCGGGCGGTACCGGCTCCGGGAAAACCACTCTACTGAACGCGCTGAGCTCGTTCATTCCCGCGGACGAGCGCGTCATCACGATCGAGGACGCCGCGGAACTGCGTCTCGTGCAGGAGCACGTGGTCCGGCTGGAGACCCGACCGCCAAACGCGGAAGGACGCGGCGAGGTGCTTGCGCGTGATCTCGTCAAGAATGCCCTGCGCATGCGTCCCGATCGCATCATCGTGGGCGAAGTGCGCTCGGCCGAAGCGCTCGACATGTTGCAGGCCATGAATACCGGTCACGAAGGATCGCTCACGACCATTCACTCGAACTCTCCGCGCGACGCCATGTCGCGGTTGGAGACGATGATTCTCATGGCGGGCACCAACCTGCCCGACCGCGCGATGCGCGAACAGATCGCCTCGGCAATCGACGTCGTCATCCAGATTTCCCGCCTGGCGGACGGGACGCGCCGCGTTATGAGTATCACCGAAGTCACCGGCATGGAAGGCGATGTGGTCTCCTCGCAGGAGGTGTATCGCTTCCGGAAACGCGGCATCACGAGCGATGGGCAGGTCGTCGGAACTTTCGAGGCGACGGGCGTCCGTCCGCTGTTCACCGAACGCCTCAAGGTGGCGGGGGTGGAACTTCCCATGCGCATGTTCGACGAGGTGGCGTAGATGCAGCTACTGGTCCTCCTTGCGGTGTTCGTCGCGACGGTCTGCCTGACCGTCGCGGGGTACCTCTTCGCCAATCGCCGCCGGATCTCGGCCGCTGACGCGGCGCGCGAGCGACTGACGGAAGTGGAGGAGCAGCGCAGTCGCGACGTGCCGAGTATTCTCAAGAGCGATGCCGGCGCTGGGCTTGCGCTGCTCAATCGCCTCGTCGCAGGAAAGTCATTCACCCAGTGGCTCAGCGCCGAACTCAGAAAGACGGGTACCGATGCGCCCGCCAGCGCGTTCGTCTGGCTGACCGTTGGTGCCGCGAGCGCGGGGATCGTTGTCGGCGCGATGATGCGGAACGCGGCCGTGGCCGCGGTGGGAGCCGTGATCGGCACGCTCCTTCCCTTCGCGTGGATCCGCTGGCGCAAGCACCGCCGCCTCCGGGCTTTCGAAGCGCAGCTGCCCGAGGCGATCGACATGCTCGCCAGCGCCATGCGCTCCGGCTACTCGTTTCAGGCGGCGATGAACTTCATCGGTCAGGAGGTGAACGCGCCACTCGGACCGGAGTTCGCCCGTTTCTACGACGAACAGCGCCTCGGTGTGGACATTCGCAACGCGCTCGTGGGATTGCTGGAGCGCATCGACAGCATGGACCTGAAGATGTTTGTCACCGCGGTGCTGGTGCAACGCGAGTCGGGCGGCAATCTTGGCGAAGTGCTCGCGAATATCAGCGACATCATGCGGGAGCGCTTCGCGATGGAAGGTGAGATCGACACGCTGACGGCGGAGTCCAAGCTCTCGGCGCGCATCCTCACCGCGCTTCCGGTGCTGGTCTTCCTGTCCATTTCCGCCATCAATCCCGCATTCATGCAACCCATGCTGACACAGCCGAGCGGCCGGACGATGCTGGTGATCGCCGGTTCGTCCGTCCTCGTCGGCTACTTCGCGATGATGAAGATCGCGAAGATCGACATCTGATCGCCGTGGACATCGCCCTTTCCTTCCTGGTCGCTCTGGCGCTGACCGCCGCTGGTGTGGCGAGCGCGGCCTGGCTGGGCAATCGTCGCCGGCAGGCTATCGTCGGCCGCGCCCTCGCGGGAAACGACGTGTCGCCCAGCCGCCGCCGCAGCGCGCTGCTCGCGCCCGAACGCCCGCGCGAGCCGGCCCTCACGCGCCTGCTGCGTCTGGTGCCGACGTTCCAGTTCAAGAACGCGCGCTACGCCGAGAAGCTGATGTTCGCCGGCTTCGAGGATGCCGCGGCGCCCTTCTTGTACGCGTCCGCGCGCATCAGCGTGATGATCACGCTTCCCATTCTCGCCAGCCTGATCATTCCGTTCAGCACCTTCGAGCAGGCTCTCGCGATCGCTGTCGGCTGGACGCT
>JANNOC010000717.1:0-1795 GCA_031398865.1 Gemmatimonadota bacterium
GCGCTCGGCGCCCGCTTGAGTCCCGGCGCGGCCACCCGCCGCACGCGGTTTGGCCGCCTGGCCCTCATGTTCGCCGCGCACGCGATGGGTACGGCCAACATCTCGCTGGTGCTCGCCTTCGCTCCGCTGCTGCAGAAGCAACTCGGCCTCACGCCAGCCGCCTTCGGTCTCGCCATTTCCTGCTACTACGCGGCGCAGGTGATCGGAGCGCTGCCTGCAGGGATGTTCGTGGACCGTTTCGGCATCCGCCGCGGCCTCGTGACGGCGCACGTTGTGCTCGCGGCGGGCATGAGCCTCATCGCCTTCGCCGGGGGGGCGATCGGGCTGTCGGCCGGCCTCGCCCTCTGCGGCTTTGGCTACGTGCTCGTGAACCCGGCCACCGCGCGCGGGGTGCTGGCGTGGTTCGACATTCGCAATCGCGCCACCGCCATGGGGGTCAAGCAGACCGGCGTGCCCGTCGGCGCGGTGGTAATCGCCCTGCTCGCCGCCGTGATCGAGGACTGGCGCCTGTTCGCCTTCGCGCTCGCGGCGTCGATGCTGCTCATGTCGATGCCTTTCCTCACGCTCGCGCGGGAGAAGACCGCCACCACGAATTCAACGCTGGTGCGCGACCTGCGCCGGGCCATCGGCCACCGGCGCCTTACCGCCGTCACGCTCGCCACGGGCCTGTACACGACCGCATTCGGTGCGGTGCTCGCGTACTTCGTGACCTTCGCGTACGAGGTGGTCCACGTCTCCCTCGGCGTCGCGAGCCTGTTCCTCGCGCTGGTACAGGCCGCCGCCGCGGTCGGCCGCGTGGCGTGGGGCGTGGCGGGCGACCGCCTGCCGGGAAACGGGCGTGTCACGGGCCTGCTAGCCTGCGGGCTCCTCGGCGCCGCATCGACCGCCGCGCTGCCATTCGTCACATCTTCGATCGGGCTCGTCGTGGCAGCGCTGCTGATCGGGCTCACGGTGGGCGGGTTCGCGAGCCTCGCGCAGACGCTCTCTGTCGAATCGGTGGACCACTCGCTCGCCGGCGCCGCGATCGGCTACAACATGCTCCTCGTGACGGGCGGCCTGATGATCGGGCCGGCACTGTTCGCGCTTGTCCTCACGCGCGCCGGATACGGCGCGGCGTGGCATGTGGTGGCGCTGGTGCTGCTCGTCGGGACGGCGCTCTTTCAACTCGGCGCGCGGCTACCGGCTACTGCCGCGCACTGAGGCAACGCATCGACCGTGGTGGCCGCCGGACCGATGCCCCGTGGGTCTTGCCATGGAACAAAAAAAGCCGCTCCTCGAAGCGGCCTTTTTCATGCGTGCGACAGGGAATTGGTAGGCGCGATTGGACTCGAACCAACGACCCCCACCATGTCAAGGTGGTGCTCTAACCAGCTGAGCTACGCGCCTGGAGTTCGACCTCGAATTTTACTCGAAAAGAGGGGTCCGAGACAACGTCGGCACTCGTCTTGCTAGTGGAAATGCGGAGCTACCGCCCCAATATGCATACGGCGTCACCCACAAGGAAGACGAAATTGACGAACAGCAATCCCTCCACCGTCCGCCTGCTCGAGTCGGAACGCGACTCCCTCATCACCCACTTCCTCGCGCTGGGCCCCGAAGATCGCCGGCTGCGATTCGGCTCCACGCTCGCCGACGATGGCATTCGCGCCTACGTCGCGCGCATCGACTTCGGGCGTGATGGCCTCTTTGCGGTGCAGGATGACGCGTTACATCTCCTGGCCGTGGTGCACATTGCGACCACCGGCAACATTGCCGAACTGGGCCTTTCGGTCGTCCCGCGATCGCGCGGGCAGGG
>JANNOC010000722.1:0-2305 GCA_031398865.1 Gemmatimonadota bacterium
GGTGCTACGCGCGCTGGGGATCGGGCCCGCGGGCTCGTTGTTCGCCGCTGGGAAGCTCAGCGAGAACGACCGGCTGCTGGTCGCCGAGTTCGGCGTGAAGGGAAGCGCCGACAGCTCGCTTGGCAGCGTGGTGAGCGAGGCGATCCGCACCGACCTCGGGCAATCGCGCGCGGTGTCCATCGTGCCCACCAGCATGGTGCGCGCGGCGCTCCAGCGCATGCAGCGGCCTGCCGACGCACGGCTGGATCTTGCGCTCGCGCGCGACGTGGCACAGCGGGAGGGGATCAAGGCAGTCGTGCACGGCGACATCACGCCGCTGGGCGGCGGATTCATCGTCACGGCGCGGTTGTTGACCGCCGAAACAGGCGACGAGCTGGCCTCCTTCCGCGAGACCGCGAATGGCGCGTCGGACCTCATTCCCGCCGTGGAAAAGCTGAGCCGCTCGCTGCGCTCCAAGATGGGCGAATCGCTCCGATCCGTGCACGGGACGCCACAGCTCGCGCAGGTGACCACGGCGTCGATCGAGGCGCTGCGCAAGTTCACCGAAGGCGATGCGCTGGCTGACAGGGACCTCCCCCGCGCCATCTCGCTGATTCAGGAAGCCCTGGCGATCGACAGCGGCTTCGCGATGGCGTGGCGCAAGTTGTCCGTGATGTATGGGAACGGCAGATACCCAGCCGCGTTGCGGGATAGCGCGTTGGTCCGCGCATACCGGTTGCGCGAGCGGCTGCCACAAAGTGAGCGCGAGATCGTCGAGGGCTACTATTTCGGCACGATCCTGCAGGATCGCGCGCGCGAGGTGCGCGTGTACGAGGCGGTGGTCGCTCGCGGCGAGCTGGGGCCGGCGACACACAATCTTGCGCTGCGATACTCGAGTCGGGGTGAGTACGTTCGCGCCGAATCGCTGTATCGCCGCTACATCGCCAGCGGTCGCGCACCGCTGGTCACGTACAACAATCTGGCCGCGGTGCTCTATCACCAGGGGAGGAGCGCGGAGGCGGACTCCATGCTCGATACCGCCGACGCGCGCTACGGCAACCCCGACTTGATCAAGCAGTCCCGGGTCGTCACTGCCTATGACCGCGGCGAACTGGACTCGGCGCTCGCCATCGCGGCGGGGCTGCGTCGCGGGTCCGACAGGGCCGCGGGTTGGTTCATCACGGCTTCCATTGAAGCGGCGCAGGGAAAGCTCGCCGCCGCGTTGCGCTCGTACGAGCAGGCCCGTGGGGCAGATTCGGCGCGCGGCGGGCTCGTCCAACCGCTGCATGATAGTGTACGCGCCGCGCTCTACGACGTCTGGTTTCGTTCGCAACCGGAGCGGGCGGTCCGGCGGCTGGACGCGGTGCTCGCGCAACCCCTGCGCAACCTGCCTCTCGAGCAGCGGCCGTACTTCGAGGCGGCCCGGGCGTACGCGGTCGCGGGACGTCCCCAACAGGCACGCGCCGTCCTCGCGCGCTATGAGGCGGAGGTACGCGACACCACGCGCTTCCGCATCGACGCTCCCAATCGCCAAAGGGCGGAAGCCGAGATCGCGATCGCGGAGAAACGCTATGCGCAAGCTGCTGATCTGCTGCGCAAAGCCGGCCAGCTTCCCGATGGTCCTATAAATTATTGTTTGCCGTGCCAGCACGCGATATTCGCACGGGCATTCGATCTCGCGGAACAGTCGGATTCAGCAGTCGTGTATCTCGAGCGGTATATCGCCGAGCCGAGTGTGTTTCGATTCGTGTCCGAGGTGGATGCGTTCTACCGCGCGGGCGCGCACAAACGGCTGGGTGAGCTGTACGAGGCGCGCGCGGATCGTGCTGGCGCGCTCGCCCAGTACCGGCTCTTCGTGGATCTCTGGAAGGACGCCGATCCCGAGCTTCAGCCGTCGGTCGCGGACGTTCGCCGCCGCATCGCTCGGCTGTCGGTGGCCGAGGGTAGCACACCTCGGAACTAGGCCGAGAGCCGAGAGCGTCCAGTGATGACTAGCTCGCGGCTACGGCTGCGGCCGCGGCTTGGCGCAGCGCTTCAGCTGCGACGTTCTGTCCCGACTGTGAGCTCGGCGCGCGCGTGGTCGCGAGCGTCACCAGTCCGGTACCAAGCCCCTTCAGCTTGTTGCGCCAATGCAGTTGGCCCGTTCGCGGATCGAGAGACGCCACTTCGCCTTTAGCCGACGCAAACAGCTCCTCGCCGTCCCAGTACACGTTCACGAACGTCATGCCGCCCAGCTTCGTCCGCCACACCTCGGCGCCGTCGCGCGTGTCGAGCGCTATGACCGAGTTATGGATGCCCACGAACAGCAGGTGAGGTTGGTTGCGTG
>JANNOC010000742.1:0-6141 GCA_031398865.1 Gemmatimonadota bacterium
CTCGCCCAGTATCGCCGCGCCGCGACCTTGGCGCCTGACGAGGAGGCGCCGTTGCTCGGCATCGTTATGGTCGCCAACGTGTGACGAACGACACCCGGCTCGCCGACAGCGCCAGAGCGCTGCTGCGCGCGCGGCACGGACCGGCGACAGGAGAATCGAGCACGCTCTCGGACTCCGACCTGACTGACATCCACGCTGGCGTTAGGCCGGTTCCGCACCCGCTTCCGCCGGCGAAGAAGCCGTAGGGGGACGGGCTGGCGCGGCGACTCGTTTAGCTCGGGGACGCGCTCCCGGGCACCTCGATCGGCGGCGCTCCCGTGACGACCCGCCACGTGTCGCGCGCGATCAGCAACTCCTCGTCCGTCGGGATCACCCACAACTGGAGCCGGCTCCCGTCCCGGTCGAATCGGCCCTCGGCCCCGCTGGTGAGAGTGGCGTTCCGCTCGGAATCGACGGCGGCGCCCAACCAGTCCATCCCGGCGCAGATCCGCGCCCGCACGTCGGGCGAGTTCTCGCCGATGCCGCCGGCGAACACGATGGCGTCTGCCCCGTTCATCGCCGCGAGGTACGCGCCGAGGTACTTCCTCACGCGGTAGCAAAAGAGCTCGATCGCGAGCCGCGCGCGGCGATCCCCGTGTTCCGCCTCCTCGGCGAGCAGTTCGCGCATGTCGGCGGTCAGACCTGACACGCCCAGCAGCCCGGACTGCTTGTTGAGCATCGTGTCGACCTCCCGCTGCGTGAGACCCTCCTTCACCGAAATGTATTCGAGAATGGCGGGATCGAGGTCGCCCGAGCGCGTCCCCATAACGAGTCCTTCCAGCGGCGTGAAGCCCATCGATGTGTCGATCGATACGCCACCCAGGATGGCGCACGCGGACGCGCCGTTCCCCAGATGCACCGTGATGATTCGTGTCTCCTCGCGGGTGCGCCCCGTGAGTTGCCGGTAGCGGTGCGCGATGTAGCGGTGCGATGTACCATGGAAGCCATAGCGGCGTACGTGGTACCGCCGGTAGAGCTGGTAGGGAATGGCGTACAGGTACGCGGTCTCCGGAAGGGTGTGGTGAAACGCCGTGTCGAACACGGCGACCTGCGGAACGCCCGGACCAAGCGTCCGGCGGGCCGCCGCGATGCCGCGCAGGTTGTGCGGGTTGTGCAGCGGCGCGAGCTCGATCAGCTCCTCCAGCTCGCGCATGACCTCGTCCGTCACGAGCGTGGATCTGGTAAAGCGTTCGCCGCCGTGCACGACGCGGTGTCCCACCGCCCCGATCTCGCCGACACTCGTGATCTGCACACCCGAGTCGTCGCCGGTCAGCCACGAAATGACGTGCTCGACCGCGTGCCCATGGTCGCGGATCTGAGCCGCGGTCTTCGTCGGATGCCGTCCCGTGGCTTCGAGTGTGAGGATGGCCTCTCCGCCGATACGGTCGATGTGACCGCGCGCGAGTCGCCGGTCGCGGGACTCCGCGATCGCAGCCGCGTCCGTAGCGATGAGCTGAAACCTGAGCGACGATGAGCCGACGTTGAGGACGACGATGTACACGGGGTGGGTTCCTGAACGAGCTTTCGCTGACAGGGGAGTTTACACTCGCGGCGAGCACACCGCGATCGCGTGTGCTTCCGCGTCTCGCTGGGAGACACGACGGGCCGGACTGCGACGACGGGATTCGACGGGCGTAACTCCCAGCCAGCCCACCGTCCATCGAGGTTATCTTGTAGATTCATTGGCGAGTCGCAGTCCCAACTCTGGAGATGTCTGATGGCCGAACGGCCCCAGTCACTTAGCGAGGAGATCGCCAACAGTGTCACCCATGGCGTAGGTTTGCTTGCCAGCCTCGCCGCGCTCCCCCTGATCATCCTCGCCGCGGCGGGCCGGCGCGATCCCTGGCAACTCGTCGGCGGTGCGGTGTTCGGGATCACGCTCGTGCTCCTCTACCTGGCGTCGACCCTCTACCATGCACTGCCCGTCTGCCGAGCCAAGCGCGTACTGCGACTACTCGATCACGCCGCCATCTACTTGCTTATTGCCGGCACGTACACGCCGTTCACGTTAGGTGTGCTGCGCGGTCGCTGGGGATGGGCGCTTCTCGGCACCATCTGGGCGCTCGCGCTGCTCGGGATCGCGGCTAAATGCATGGTGGGCTTCCGCTTCCCCCGGCTCTCGACGATGCTGTATCTGGCCATGGGGTGGCTGATAGTGATCGCCCTGCATCCACTCGTCTCCCGCATCTCGCCGGGAGGACTCGCGCTGCTTGCCGCGGGAGGCCTTTGCTACACCGGTGGCGTGGTTTTCTACGCAACAGATGGGCGGCTGCGCTACGGTCACGCGCTCTGGCATCTTTGTGTAATCGCCGGGAGCGTATGCCACTTCCTCGCCGTGCTCTGGTACGCGGTGCCGCAGGTCGGTTGAGGGCCTCGGGACGGAGGGCTACGCCGAGGGCGTCATGCGACAACCAGCGGGAGACTTTGCCCGCCTCACTCGACCCGTCAGCGCTTAGGTGACACCGCGATGGAACAACGACGAACCGCGATGCAGAACACGCTTGCCGCAACTCTGGCGGCAACCGTCCGACGCGATCCAGCGCGCGGCGCTCGCATGAAAACCTACTCTCCGCATGCCGCGGCGGTGGCCGCGACCGCCGCGCATCCTGGTCGGCCCGCCACGGCGATCGTCCACGATGGCCCGGATGCCCGGCTCGTGATCTTTCGCATCGAGCCTGGCCAGCGTGTTCCACCGCATTCGAGTGTCGCCACGGTGATTCTCATCGTGGTCTCCGGATCCGGCCTCGTGACGGGCGGTGACGAAGAGCGCCCGGTGGGGCCCGGCGACGTCATTGTCTTTGAGCCGGGTGAACTCCATGCGATGGAGGCCACGGACGAGATTCTGATCATCCTCGCGACCATCGCCCCACGACCAGGCAGCCGCTGATGGACTGGTTCGTCAGGTGGTTCATCAAGGCGAGTCTCGTCTGGTTCGGGTTGGGAATCACACTGGGTATGCTGATGGCGGTGGAGCCAGCGCTGGGTGTCTATCGGCTGGCGCACGCGCACATGAACCTTCTCGGGTTCGTGACGATGATGATCTTCGGGGTCGCGTACCACGTGATCCCGCGATTCACCGGGCATGCGCTGCACAGCGGTCGTCTGGCCGGAGTGCACTGGTGGCTGTCGAATGCCGGCCTCGCGCTGCTCGTCACGGGCTTTGTGCTCGCGCCGCATCTTGGCCGGGAGAGCCGTGCCATCCTCGCGACCGGCGGGCTCCTGAGCGCTGCTGGCGGATTCAGCTTCATCGTGAATCTGTGGAGAACGATCGGCGAGCCGCCCGGGCGACACACATCCGTGGCTGCCACGCCGCCGTCAAGTGGTCGGCGCCCCGCGATCCTCGATGCCGGCTGATTCCGGAGCGGTGGAAGTTGCCCGAAATCTGCGACCCGAATCCGCGCTGGTCGGGGAAGCCTGATGCATACCCTCGTCAGGCGGTACATCAAGACGGCCATCGGCTTCCTCGGCGCGGGTCTGCTGATCGGCGCGTGGATGGTGGTGCGTCGCGAGCTCTTCGGCCACTATCCAGATCCCTACGAAGCCAGCGCGCACACGCACGCGATTCTCGTCGGATTCGTCATGATGATGATCCTCGGCGTCGCACTCTGGCTGTTTCCCCGGCCGGAGCGCGACGACGCGCGGTACGCGCCGCGAGCCGCGGAAGCGGCGTACTGGATACTCGCATCAGCAACCGCCACCCGGGTGGTGAGTGAACTCCTCCGGCCTCAGATCAGCCACGTCGTGCTGCGCTGGGTCGTCGTCATCGCATCACTCGCCCAGGTCGTCGCGATTGGGCTGTTCTTCAATACCGTTTGGTCGCGCATCCGGCCCGCGGGGAGCAAGGCTCGAGAGGCGAAGGGCGAGCGCTTCTGAGCAGGTCCTGGTGCCATTTTCGCGAACGGACGTATCCATGTAGGGGTTTCCCTGGCATATTTGCCGCGTTCCTCCTGACGGCTTCCCATGCAACGCAGCCGCAGCTTTCATTCAGCCGTTCCGCTTCGCAGCGATGTGCTGCGCTTCTGACCCTTGTCCCGACGTCCCGTGCTCCGTCGCTTCGGCGCCGCTCTCTCCGGCCTGTTGCTTCTGCAGCTTCTGCAACTGGGAAGCGCGACGCAGTGCGCGATGGACGAAGCAGGCGGCCCCGTTAGGCGCGAGGGGCACGCGACGGCGCATCGCGGCGCGTCGGGGAGTGTCGTGACAGCACAGTCCGCGAATCCCTCAGCGGCGGCGATGGCTCCGGTAGGTTGTGACACCGCGAGGAAAGACAGTTCGCACTGCGTGCCACCGGATGCCGGCCAGTGCGCGTCCGTGACATCGTGTGGCGTGATCGTGGCTGCGCTGTCCGCGACCATCGTCGAGTTCGGAAACAGGTGGGTGGCGCTCGAACTGCCGGACCCGGCTTCGCTCCACTCCACTCCCGCCCACGCACCGGAGCTGCCCCCTCCGCGCGCCTGACGTCCGCGAGCTATGGACTGCTCCTTGCCGCCGCTGACTGGCGCGCGAGGTGAGTCGAGCAAGTTCGTCCGCGTCCCGAGCCATGCCACGCGCATGGACTCGAGGTGCCCATCCAGAGGTGAATCACGACATGCGAATTACTCGGCGGCGTCCAGGACGCCGCGCGCGCTCCCGTTTCCGCACCATCACGCTCGGCAGCGCGCTGGCGTTGCTCTGTGCCGCACCGCCCGCGCGAGCACAAACAGGCGGGCCAGCCCTCAGCAAGCTCGGCGATCTGTACGCCCTGGCGCAGCGCGACAGTCCACGAGCGGCGGCCGCACGGGTGCTGGCCCGAGCCGCTGAGGCGCGTGTGTCGTCGGCTGGGCTTCCGCCCGACCCGCAACTGCAGTTCGGGCTCATGAACTACACGGTGCCGGGGCTCAGGCCGATGGACGTGATCGGGATGACGCAGCTCCAGCTCATGCAGATGGTGCCGGTGGCCGGGAAGCTCGGTCTCTCACGCCGAATCGCGAGGGCGCAGTCCTCTGCGCAGGCCGAGCGCGCGAATGACGTGGGGTGGGTGGTCCGGAGCGACGTCGCGATGGCGTTCTACGAACTGTACCAGACCGACCAGGGGCTCGCTGTCGCTCGTGAGACGCTGCGGATCCTCCAGGACATCCGGCGCATCGCGGAGGCGATGTACCGCGTGGGCGAGGGCCGGCAGACGGATGTCCTCCGGTCGCATGTCGAGATCGCCCGCATGGTCGAGGACACCGTGCGCATGACGACGATGCGAACCGGAGCGTCTGCGCGGCTCAACGCGCTCCTCGATCGAGCCGCCGATGCGCCCGTCGCGCCGTCGGCGCTCCCGGCGTATCCGGATGCCGTGCCCTCGGTGGACTCGCTCGTTAGGCTCGCCGAAGCCGGGCGCCCGATGGTGCGGGCCGGCGTGCGCGACCTGGAGGCGGCCGACGCACAGACGACGCTTGCGCGCCGCGAGATCTGGCCCGACCTCACCTTCGGCCTGCAGTACGGGCAGCAAGGGGGCGCCATGGGGACGGAGCGGATGGGGAGTGCCATGGTCGGCGCCTCGGTGCCCATCTTCGCCGGGAGGCGCCAGCTCCGCATGCGCGAGGAGGCCGACGCAATGCGTCAGATGGCCGTCGCGGATCTCACGGCGATGCGCGCGGACACGCGCGGCCGCGTCACGGAATCGTATGCGAACCTCATGCGCGCGCGCACCCTCGCGGCGCTGTATCGCACGACGGTGATCCCGCAGGCGGAGGCGACCGTCACCTCGGCGCCGCCACGGTCGACCACCCCTTCAGCAGTTGGGCGGCCCTGCTCAAGCCGGAGCCGTACGTCGGCAAGGATTCGGGCGTTGGAGCCTTCAAGCTTGGCGCAACCGACGACGGACGGATCGAGCCGGCCGAAGAGATCGCCGCCTGCCAGAAATCGGGCCGGCGAGTGTTGCGGCAAGAGTTGGTCCAGTGCGGCGTCACCGGGCTGCGAGTACTGCCTGAGTTCACCGAAATCTGCTCCGTTTCCGGCCTCCCCACCTTGCGGGGTGAATTCGTCGCCTGCAAGCGTTGCGACCTGCCGGACGACTCCGACGAACGGGTCCGCGCGCTGGCCCACCGCTACCGACGCGCACTGCTGGCCCACCGC
>JANNOC010000745.1:0-3743 GCA_031398865.1 Gemmatimonadota bacterium
GCGCTCGCGGTGGTCGTGCAGCCGAAGCGCACCGTGCCCGCGGTCGTGCAGTTCGTGGATATCGCCGGCCTCGTGAAGGGCGCTGCCGATGGCGAGGGACTGGGCAACAAGTTTCTCGCGAACATTCGTGAGACCGATGCCATCGTTCACGTCGTTCGCTGTTTCGACGACGACGACGTGACACACGTGATGGGTGGCGTGGATCCCGCGCGCGACCGCGAGGTGATCGAGTTCGAGCTCGCGCTCAGCGATCTCGCGGCCGTTGAGAAACGGCTCGATCGGACGCGACGGGCCGCGAAGTCGCATGACAAGGAGGCCCTCGCTGAGCTCCCGGCGCTGGAGACGGCGCATGCGTATCTCAAGGAGGGCCGCGGGCTCTGGGAAGCGCGCCTGACGCCGGAGCAGCGCGACATGCTCGCGCCGCTGACATTGCTTACCGCCAAGCCGGTCCTGTATGCCGCGAACGTGACGGATCATGAGCTGACGGGTGACGAGGGCCCGCATCTGCGCGCGCTGCGCGCGGCAATCGCGGCGAGTGGCGAACACGCCGAAGTGGTTCCCTTCTCGGCCAGAATCGAGGCGGAGGTGGCCGAGCTCCCGCCCGCGGATCGCGCGGACTTTCTCGCGTCATTGGGACTGGAGTCGGCAGGGCTCGACCGCCTGATTCGCGCCAGCTACCACCTGCTCGGCCTGCAGACGTATTTCACCGCCGGCGAGCAGGAAGTCCGCGCGTGGACGATCCATCGCGGTGACACCGCGCCACAAGCGGCCGCGGTCATTCACACCGACTTCGAGCGCGGCTTCATCAAGGCCGAAACGTCCAGCTACGACGACTTCGTGACGCACGGCGGATGGAAGGGGGCGAAGGAGCGCGGCGTCGTGCGTGCGGAAGGCAAGGAGTATGTCGTGCAGGACGGCGATGTCATGCTCTTTCGCTTCAACGTGTAGCACACGCGCTCACGCAGGGATTGCATCGCGCGAGTTGCTTCGAGCGCCCGGCTCGGCTAAGTTACAAGGCTCGCCCACAACGGCCCCACGACGGGCCTTCATCTCCCCTCCCCCTGCTCCGGCAACCAGCAGGGGGCGGAACAACGTCCACAGGGAGGATTGCCGCTGGTGTCTCGCCAATACGAGGCGGTCTACATCTTCGATTCCACACTCGAGGATGCCGCCATCAACGACAAGCTGTCGCGCCTGCACGGCCTGCTCGGCTCCACCGAAGAGCCCAAGGCCGACCACTGGGGGCGCCGGCAACTCGCGTACTCCATCGGCCCGCGCGAAAACGGCTACTACGTGGTCTCGCGTTTCAGCGCGGAACCGAACGTGCTCCCCGAGTATGAGCGCGCGCTGCGCCTGGACGACGGCGTCATCCGCTACCTCGTCACCCTCTTCGAGCACGAGGTCGGCGCGCCGCCGATGACGGAAGAAGAAATGGCCGCCGCCCGCCGGCGCGAAGACGACGACGAGGACGAGGAATAGCCATGCGCAGACCAACGAAGACGTGCCCATTCTGCGAGACGCGCGTTCGATTCATCGACTACAAGGATGATCGCACCCTCGGCCGCTTCATCACCGATCACGGCAAGATTCTGCCGAGCCGGTTGAGCGGGACGTGCGCGCGGCACCAGCGGCAACTCGCGACCGCGGTGAAACGCGCGCGATATCTCGCCATCATTCCCTACATCCGCGGGCACCAGCAGTAGCGATGGCCGACGCCGCCGCACCCGCGCCGCGCGAATTGGGGTGGCGTCGGATTCTCATCGCACTCATTGCCCTGGTGCTGCTGCCGCTCGTGCCCATCGTGCGAGTGATGCTGCCTATCGATGAGCCGCTGGTTCCGCTCGTCGTGGGATTGGCGGCGTGCACGTTGATCGGCTGGTCGCTGGGCGGGCGCGCGACGCTGGCGCTGGTGTGGTGTGCGCTGGCCGCGCTGACGCTCGCCGCCCCCGGCCGCACGCTGAGCGCGTTCGAAGGGATGCAGCGCGGATGGGCCCTCGTGCTCGCCGCGACCTTCGGGCTCGTCTGCGTTTTTCAGCCGGCGCGTCCGTTCCTGACGCGCGCCCTGTCGGCGCTCGGGATGACATTCGGGCTCGGTGCGCTAGCCGTCGCGGCGACGCCCGTGACGTTTGCACGCATGCGGACGAGTGTGGAGTCGGAGTATTCGCGACGCACCGCGGACGCGCTCACGAAGCTGGCTACCGTGACCACGCGGCCGGAATGGAAGCGATTCGAGGAGGACTGGCCCAGCCTGGCCGCCGCGCAGCGGGACACCGAGCGTCGGCTGGACGTATTGCCGCGTTATTCGGCAGTCGTGTTCCCCTCCATGCTGGCGCTCGAGAGCCTCGCCGCACTGGCACTCGCCTGGGCCATCTATCATCGCGTCAGCCGCGCCCGCATCGGCGCGGCGCTGGCGCCGTTGCGAGAGTTTCGATTCAGCGATCAGCTGGTGTGGGGCGTCATCGTCGGCACGACGATTCTGCTCCTGCCGTCGCTCGCCGCCGGCCGGACGCTGGGCCTGAATCTGTTGGTGTTTTTCGGCGCGCTGTATGCGCTGCGCGGTCTTGGCGTGCTCACCTGGATGGCGCCCGGCCGCTTCGTCATGATCTTTATCATCACCGCCGCGTTTCTCGCCCTTCCTTTCCTGAGCGCCTTCGCGCTCGGCATCGGACTCGTAGACACGTGGCTCGACTGGCGCAGCCGCGCGCGCCCGACAACCTAACGATCGGAGTCAGTATGGAAGTCATTCTTCGTCAAGCCATCGAGAACCTCGGCCACCCCGGCGACGTCGTGAAGGTGTCCATGGGCTTTGCCCGCAACTACCTGCTGCCGCGCGGGCTTGCGTACGAAGCGACAGCCGGCAACAAGAAGCGCATCGGCCAGGAGAAGCATCGCCTCGAGTCCGCCGAGAACACCCGCCGCGAAGCCGCGCAGGAGCTCGCCAATCGACTCGAGCCGGTGTCGCTCACCTTCTCCGCGCGCGTCGGCGAGGAGGGAAAGCTGTTCGGCTCGGTGACGTCGGGAGACATCGCGCAGCAGCTGGAGGCGCAGGGCTTCCATATCGAGAAGCGCATGATCGACTTGCCGGAGCCGATCAAGGCGCTGGGTGTCTATCGCGTGGCGCTACGGCTACACGCGGATGTGAAGCCGGAGATCAAGGTGTGGGTGATCAAGGGGTGAGGATCAAGACCCCCGAGATCCGCTGAACTGAGACACCTCGGCACGCCGACGAGGTAGGCAGGGCGATCGGCCGCCTCCACCGCTCGGCGCATGCGGTCGACGCGCACGTGAGAGTCACGGTCATGGCCTGTCCCGCACGGCGACGAGCCGCCGCGCGTCGGCATCATACGTCACGAGGACGACCTCGCGCGGGGCGAGTGTGACGTTGGCCTCGAGATGGAGCAGCGCGGGCACCGCTCCCGCGCGCCTGCGTCGGCTCTCCTCGGCTTCACGACGAGCGCGGCCGGGAACGACAACACCAGCTACTTCATGTACATGGCGGTGCTCGCTTCGATGCTCCACGGCTTCACCGTGCCCGCGGGGATGGAGGTCGGCATGCGCCTGCGCGGATACACGAACGGCATGTTCGAGTGGCTGCGCAAGGCGCCGTGGGGCGACCCCGGGTTCAGCGCGCTGGTGTTCTCGATCGTGGTGTTCGGGTTCGTGGGTGGGATCACCGGCGTGACGATCGGTACCGAGCAGATCAACATCATCGTCCACAACACGCTGCGTTCACCCGGCCATTT
>JANNOC010000752.1:0-3277 GCA_031398865.1 Gemmatimonadota bacterium
CTCGAGCGCGCGGAGGTCCGTCGTCAGGCGCTGCTCGCGGCTGCGGGGATGGATCTGGCGGCGATCGCGAAGGCGAATGCGCGCGCGGTCGTCATGGTCGCCGTCGAGATGGCCGATGGCCGGAGCTTCACCGGCACGGGCTTCAACTTGACGGCGGACGGCGTCGTCGTAACCAACAAGCACCTGGTGCTCGACGCGAGCGGCGGTCGCGCACATCGCGCCGCCGTGATTTTCGCGGACACGAAGCGGTGGCTCGAGGCGGACATCATCCAGACCAGCGAGCGCGACGACGTCGCGCTGCTGCGGGTGGCAACTGGCGGCGGATTTCCCGCTGTTGCGGGCGTGGCGCGAAGTGCCTCGCGCGTCGAGGTCGGGTCACCCGTTGCGATCATCGGATTCCCCCTTGGCGTTTCCGCCGTGATGGAGGGCGAAGGCACCCGTGTCATCGCGCGGGCAACGCTTGCGCCCGGCACGGTCAGCAAGATGCTGCCCTCGGTGCTGCAAGTGGACGCGTACGCCGCGGAAGGCTCCAGCGGCAGTCCGGTGCTCGACCGCCGCGGGCACGTGGTGGGCATCGTGTACGGCGGCGCGCGGGAGAGCTCCGGGCGCATCATCTACGCGGTGCCGAGCGAACGGCTGCTGGCGCTGCTGCCAGAGGGGCTGGCCGGCGTGATTCGTTAGGTGCACAGTGACCGCGACGCTGCCTGACTCTGCCGCCCGGCCGGCCCGCTCCGTCTTTCGGTCGAAGCTCGTGTGGATCGGGGCATTCTACTTCGCGTCGGGCTTTCCGTACGGGCTGATCAACGATCTGCTGCCCGTGTACTTCCGGGTGCACGGCGTTGGGCTGGCGGAGATCGGGCTGCTGTCTCTGGCGGGACTGCCCTGGGTCGCGAAGCCGCTCTGGGCCCCGCTGGTAGACCGCTTCGGCGAGCGCAAGCATTGGATCGCAACCACACAGTTCCTGAGCGCGGCACTGCTGCTCGCGATGATCGCGCTGCCCGCGGACGCGGTGTCCACGCCGCTCGCGGTGCTGCTCTTTTCCCTGGCGACGCTGTCGGCGACGCAGGATATCGCCATCGATGCGTACACGATCGAGCTGCTCGAGGAGCGCGAGATCGGGCCCGCGAACGGGATGCGGGTGACCGCGTATCGCATTGCGCTGATCATCGCGGGCGGCACGCTGGTGGGGGTTGGCGGCCGCGTCGGCTGGAATGCGGCGTTCGGTGGCGGCGCGGCGGTTCTCGCACTGTTGGGTGTGATCACCATACTCTCACCGTCCACGCGGCGCGTCAGTGGGGAGCGTCAGCCGATCTGGGAGCCCGTGCGCGCGCTGCTCGCGCGGCCGCACGTGTGGGCCATTCTCGCCTTCGCGCTCACATTCAAGATCGGCGATTCCGCCATGCTGCCAATGGTGCGCCCCTTCTGGGTGGACCGCGGATTCTCCGCCGAAGAAATCGGCTTCCTGATCACCACCGTTCAAATGCTCGCGACCATCGCGGGCGCGATTCTCGGCGGGCTGCTCACCGCGCGCTGGGGAACCTTCCGCGCGCTCTGGCTGCTCGGTCTCGCCCAGGCGATGTCGAATCTCGGCTACGTCGCGGCCGCGAGTTTTGATGCCTCACGTTCCCTGGTGTACGGCGCCGCGGTGCTGGAGCAGTTTACCGGCGGCCTCGGAACCGCGGCGTTTCTCACGTACCTGATGACGATCTGCGAGAAGCGCTTCGCCGCGACGCAGTATGCGCTGCTCTCGGCGCTCTTCGGATTGGGTCGCCTTCTGGTGGGAGCGCAGTCCGGGGTGCTCGCCGAGTCGCTGGGATACGCGCGCTTCTTTCTGTTCACCTTCGCGCTTGCGCTTCCGGCGTACGCGCTGCTGCCGTGGGTACGTCGGTCGCTGGAGCGGCGGTCGGTGGCGTGAGCGCGATGGCGAGCGGTCAGGGTACCGTCCAAACCCTGTGATCCTCCAGGGGGGTCTTCCGGAAATAGGCTGCGTGATTTCCGCTGCCTTTTGTCGGTCTCCATAGCTATTCGAACACCGAACGTGTTGACGGCTCGCGGCTTGGAGGCGACCACCGTTCGCGGAGACGCCGCAATCACTGCAACGCGTTTGCAAGGGTTTAGCTTTCTCCGTAGCATATGTCGGCCGTCTAATTTGAAGTTAGGGAGTCGAACCAACTGAAGTCGTACCGGGAGCGTGCCAAATGAAGTCGCTGAGCCCTCGATCGGCATTGCCTGAGGTACGGAGACTACGTCACGGGGTTGTGCTCTTGATTTGTGCATCCCTTGCCGGTTGCGAGAGCGACGAGGCGATGAGGTGCTGCTTCGACGCATTTTCCGAGGCGATCGTTTTCGGCGATGTACGAAACTCCGCGGGGCAGCCAATAACAGGTGCGGAGGTGCGAGTACGCGTCCACGGTCCCCATGGCTGCAGTGATGCCGAGATCCATTCGGATGTAAGGTTGACCTCGGATGCCGCCGGGCGGTATCGAGCACGGGTGTTCACCGGACGTGGTGAGGACATTGCTGCCGAAGCGTGCGTTCGCGTGGTCGCTGTTCCGCCTCCAGGAACAGGGCTGATGCCGGCGGTCAGAATTGCGGATAGGGTTCCATTTGCTGCTGAAGCGACGGACAGTACACGCATCGATTTGGTGCTTCTCGCTCCCTAACGAGGCGCTGCAGCCGACAGTCGCGCGAGGGTAGCCGCCGCTCGCGGCGGCTTTATGATGTAAGGAGAGCACGCCGCCGCGAGCGGCGGCAACCATAGGAGCGCCTGCAGCTGAGCTTGGGCGTTGATATGACTGGGCTGGTGTCAAGCGTCTAGTTCCGTCTAGTTCATCGACGTGTTCGCGTTCGAGCAAATGATCGTGGGACGACGTGGGCCCGAGGCAGCATCGACGATGAATCCTGCTGATATACGCCGATTACCGAGTCGCCTCGGCAGCGCGGCAAGAATTGGATTCGTCGGGAGCTGGCTCATTCTAGGCTCGGGGATCCCTGACCTGCACGGGCCGCCATAACGCCGTCGAGAGTGCTCGCACATCGAGCCTCGGGACACCACGCCGGACCACGATCTGCTGCTTCATTCCGCTGACACCGTCACGGGCTCGAGCTCTCGCATTGTGGCCCAGAGGAACCCGGCCAGCTCACGCGCGACCGCGACGACGGCGATCTGCGGACGCGTGCGATAGCTGAGGTGATTGTACCGCTGGTGCAGTCGCTGCTGCGCTTTCCAGGCGTGCGCGATCACGGCGGGTGGGTGACCCTGCTGCCGGCGCTTGAG
>JANNOC010000759.1:0-6788 GCA_031398865.1 Gemmatimonadota bacterium
GGGACTCGCCGCCAGCATGGGCGCATTCCTGCTCACCGCCGGCAAGGCCGGGAAACGCTCGGCGCTGCCGCACTCGCGCATCATGATTCACCAGCCCTCGGGCGGTACGTCCGGCACCGCGTCCGACATCGAGATTCAGGCGCGGGAGATACTCTACCTGCGCGGCAAGATGAACGAACTCTTCGCCAAGCATACCGGTCGCCCGGTGGAGCAGATCGAGCGCGACATGGATCGCGACCGTTTCATGTCGGCGGACGAGGCAAGATCGTACGGTATCGTGGACCACATCGTGTCGCATCGCGGTGGTGTCATAGAGGAATCCAAGCAGCCCACCGTGACGGCGTGACGTAATGGCAGGACGCTTGTGAATTCGTTCACGAGCGACGCACGGCCGCTTTTTGCTTGACCGGTTCACGGACCATCGTTAGTTCTCCGTTGACGCCGCTTCCGTAGCTGTCGTCCTCTCGTTCCTGGTTGCCATGTCGCACGACAAACACCTCCGCTGCTCGTTCTGCGGCAAGAGCAAGGACTCGGTTCGGAAGTTCATCTCCGGCCCGTCGGTCTACATCTGCAACGAGTGTATCGCTCTGTGCAACGAGATCCTGGCGGAGGACGAGGAGCGCGAGGTCGCTGAGGCGATCACCCAGGTCCCGACCCCTGCGGAGATCAAGGAGACGCTCGACCAGTACGTCATTGGGCAGGAGCAGGCGAAGAAGGCGCTGGCCGTCGCGGTGTACAATCACTACAAGCGCATCAACTCGTCGACTCTGCGCGACGATGACGTGGAGCTGGACAAGTCCAACATCCTGCTGATTGGACCCACGGGCGTCGGGAAGACACTTCTGGCGCAGACGCTGGCCCGCATTCTCGACGTGCCGTTCACCATCGCCGACGCCACGACGCTGACGGAAGCGGGCTATGTCGGCGAGGACGTGGAAAACAGTCTCGTGCGACTCCTGCAGGCGGGTGATTTCAACGTCGCGGAGTGCGAGCGCGGCATCGTCTACATCGACGAGATCGACAAGATCGCGCGCAAGTCCGAGAATCCCAGCATTACGCGCGACGTGAGCGGCGAAGGCGTACAGCAGGCGCTCCTCAAGATCCTCGAGGGCACAGTCGCCTCGGTGCCGCCGCAGGGCGGCCGGAAGCATCCGCAGCAGGAATACATCCAGATCAACACGAAGGACATTCTCTTCATCTGTGGCGGCGCCTTCGACGGGCTGGAAAAGATCATCGAAGCGCGAACGGGGCGCCGGCAGATTGGCTTTACGCAGGACGAGATCGCGATGGGCAAGGCAATGAAACTGACGACGAATCCGTTCTCCGAGGTGGAGCCCGACGATCTGCTGCGCTACGGCCTGATCCCCGAGCTCGTGGGACGGCTCCCGGTCGCCGTGCCGCTGGAATCGCTGGATGAGGATTCCCTGGTCCGCATCCTCAAGGAACCGAAGAACGCGCTCACCAAGCAGTACGCCAAGCTTTTCGACCTCGAAGAAGTGAAGATCACGTTCGAGGAGACCGCGCTGCGCGCCATTGCCGGCAAGGCGCTCAAACGGGGGACCGGTGCACGCGGACTGCGCGCAATCCTCGAAGACCTGTTGATGAACGTGATGTTCGATCTCCCCAGCCGCGAAGACGTCACCGAAGTGAAGGTGACGGAATCGTCCGTGTTGAACGGCACGCCTCCGCTGCTCGAGATCTCTCCCGCCCGGCGGAAGAAGGAAGCGTAGCGTCGGGAGGTCGTTAACTTCCCCGCATGCCCATCTTCGTCACACGCGACGCGGACATTCTCGAGGTACCTGACCGACTCCCGGTGCTGCCACTGCGGGACGTCGTGGTGTTTCCGTATGTCGTGATGCCGCTGCTGGTGGGACGCCCCGCCTCCCTCGCCGCGGTCGATGGCGCGGCCGCGGCCGAGAACTTCCTGCTGCTCGTCGCGCAACGCAGCGGCGACGTGCAGGATCCCGCCGCCGCCGATCTCTTTCGCGTCGGCGTCGTCGCGCGGATTCTCCAGCTCGTGCGGCTCCCGAACGGGACGGCGAAGGTGCTCGTGGAAGGGATCTCGCGGGCCCGGGTGACGCGCTACTCCCCGGCCGGAGCGGCCCTCCGGGCCACCGTGATCGCGGAGCCCTTCCAGGGCGCTGGCGACATCGACACGCGTGCGCCGGCACGTCGTGGCATGAGTCTCTTCGAGGAGTACGTCGGCCTGCAGCGGCGCATCCCCCCCGAGGTGGTGACCATCGTTCAGGGCACCGAGAGCCTCGAGCGACAGGCGTTCGGCATCGCCGCACACGTCCTCGTGGCGCATGAGGTGCGGCAACGCCTGCTGGAGTCGCCGTCGTGGAGCGCGTTCTGGTCCGAGCTGGCCGATCTGCTCTCCGCGGAAATCGATCTGCTTCGGCTGGAGCGCAAGATCGACGAAGAGGTCCGCGGCTCACTCTTTCAGAATCAGCGCGAGTTCTACCTGCAGGAGCAGCTCAAGGCGATCCACAAGGAGCTGGGCGCGGACGACAGCGACGACGTCGCCGAGCTCGAGGCGCAGGTCGAGCGGAAGATGCTGCCCGCGGCCGTCAAGTCGCGCACCCTGCGGGAACTGCGCAAGCTGCGCCGGATGTCCCCGCTGTCGCCCGAGTCCACGGTCGCACGCAACTTCGTGGACTGGATCCTGGCGCTTCCCTGGACCGAGCGCACCGACGAAGTCCTCGACGTCGGCCTCGCGCGCCGCGTGCTGGACGAAGACCACTTCGGCCTGGAAGAGGTCAAGGATCGCATCCTCGATTACATCGCCGTGCTCGCACTGGTGGGGCGCCTCGAGGGGCCGATCCTGTGTCTCGTCGGTCCTCCGGGTGTGGGCAAGACATCGTTAGGCAGGAGCATCGCCCGTGCCCTGGGGCGAAAGTTCGTCCGCATGTCACTTGGCGGCGTGCGCGACGAGGCCGAGATTCGCGGCCACCGGCGGACGTACATCGGCGCTATGCCCGGCCGCGTCATTCAGGCCATGCGCCGCGCCGAGGTCGTGAATCCCGTCATCCTCCTCGACGAGATTGACAAGCTCGGCCAGGATTTCCGCGGCGATCCGGGGTCGGCGCTGCTCGAGGTGCTGGATCCCGAGCAGAATCGCAATTTCACCGATCACTACCTCGAGGTGGACTACGACCTGTCACAGGCGCTGTTCGTCACCACCGCGAACTCGTTCGCGCAGATCCCCGAGCCCCTGCGGGACCGGACGGAGATCATCCGTCTGGCTGGCTATCTGGACCACGAGAAGCACGCGATCGCGCGACAGTTCCTGATTCCCAAGACGCTCCGTTCGCACGGCATCGACCCCGCATCGGTGACTTGGGATGCCGACGCGCTCACCGGCATCCTTCGCGGCTACACGCGTGAGGCCGGCGTGCGCGACCTCGAACGCCGCATCGCTCGCATCGCCCGCAAGCTCGCGCGCCGTCGCGCGGAAGGCGTGTCGGCGGAGCCCGTGGACGGGGACGCGGCGCCACCCCAGAACGTTGGCGTCGCGCAGCTCAAGGCGATGCTTGGCGTGGCGCCCTACGATCCCGACGAGACCACGCTGGACGACAAGGTCGGTGTCGTCTCCGGTCTGGCGTATACGACCGTCGGGGGCGATGTGCTCGAGATCGAGGTCAGCGTCGTCAGCGGGCGCGGCAAGCTGCAGCTGACGGGCACCCTCGGCGACGTCATGAAGGAGTCGGCGACGGCGGCGATGAGTTATGCGCGCGGCCGCGCGGCGGCGCTTGGCATCGACCGCGAGTTCTACCGCAACAAGGACATCCACGTCCACATCCCCGCGGGCGCGACACCCAAGGACGGACCGTCGGCGGGGATCGCTATCGCCTGCGCCATCGTCAGTGCGCTGACCGGCATCCCGGCGCGCGGCGACGTGGCGATGACCGGCGAGATCACGCTGCGCGGGCGCGTGCTCGCCATCGGCGGCCTGAAGGAGAAATCCGTCGCCGCGCACCGCAACGGCATCGCGCACGTGATCGTGCCCCACGGCAACTCGCGCGACATCGAGGAATTGCCGGAGGACGTGCGCACCGCGATTCGATTCCATCCGGTACGGACGATGGACGAGGTGCTCGCCGTAGCGCTGCGTCCGGCGGCGGCCGCGGCGGCCGTGTCGGCCGCGGCGGCCAGCGCCGCGGCGGACACGCCGCACCTCACGCACTGATGCGTGGCACGCGCCCACCACCGATGACTGTCACGGGCGAGGAGACCCCACCCGATTCCAGCACGGACCCCCTCGTGATCCGCAGTCTGGAGTTTCTCGGCGGCATGGCTGCCGGCGCGGGGTGGCGTCCTCCTCCCACGCTGCCGGAGATCGCCTTCGCCGGTCGGTCCAACGTGGGAAAGTCCTCGCTGCTGAACAGCCTCGTGAGGCGCAAGGCGTTCGCGCGAGTAAGCCGCACGCCGGGGCGCACGCGCGAAGTGAACTTCTTCGCCGTCAACCGGCAGTTCATTCTCGTGGACCTTCCCGGTTATGGGTACGCGCGCGTCTCCAAGACGGCGCGCGCCGAATGGCGGCCGCTCATCGAGGACTACCTGCGCACCAGCGCCCAGCTGCGCGGACTGGTGCAGTTGCTGGACGCACGCCACGACCCAACCGACGATGACATGGGCATGCTGCACTTTCTCGCCGACGTCGGCGTGCCCACCATTGTCGTGCTGACGAAAATGGACAAGCTCGGGAAGACGGAAGGCGCGGCGCGCGTGCGGGCGATCGCGTCGCACATCGGTACGGAGGACGAGCAAGTGATCCCGTTCAGCGCGCCGACCGGAATGGGCCGCGACGAGCTCGCCGCCGCGGTGATGCACGCCGTGGCGCAACCGACCTGGAGGCAGCCATGACACGCCTCGCCACGCGTTTCGCCCTGCCGGCGATGCTGTGGGCGTTGGGGTGCGGGCCGGCGGCGTCCCCCGAGGGGACACCCGGCTCTCCGGCGCGGGACGGCCAGCGCGCCGGGTTGCCTGACGACACCGTGGGCACGCAGCTCGTGCCCGCGGGCACCGGCACGCTGCGACAGGACGACATCTCGATCCGCTTCGTCGCGAACGGGGTGCAGGTCAGCGCACTCCCCCTGGACGAGAACGTCATCCGTCTGCTCTCGCCGGATTCCTACCGTGCGCTGCGCGGCATCGTCGAAAGCCGGCGGCGCGATCTCGACGTGATCGCTCGCCGTCTCGGTGTGCGTGATTATCGCCTCTGGTATGTCTCGTTTCACGGGCTCGAGCCCGAAGCACGCTTCAGCCCGAGAGAACTGTTCATCACAAGCGCCGGCCGCGATCACCGTCCGCTGGACGTGCTCCCGCTGACACCCGGGTTCGGAGAGCAGCGGCTCGTGCAGCGCCAAACACAGAGCGCGCTGTATCTGTTTGACGAGTCACTCGACGTCGGTCATCCCATCACGGTCACCTACGAAAGCGTGCGCAACGCAAGCTGGAGCAGCGCGCTCCTCCAGCGCCTCGAGCGAGAGCGGGCGCTGGCACGCTCCCGTGCCGGGAAATCGACGCCATAGCTCGCATGCCGTCTCGGACACGCATCAAGATCTGCTGCATGTCCAGCGAGGACGAGGTTCGTCTTGCTGTTCGCTACGGCGCGGACGCACTGGGATTCGTCTCCGCGATGCCGAGCGGGCCCGGCGTGATCGACGAATCGCTGATCGCGACGCTTGTCCGTCTGGTGCCGCCCGCCGTGGCGACGTTCCTGCTCACCTGTCTCGACGACCCGGATGCGATCGCCGCGCAGCAGCGGCGCTGTGGCACGAACACTCTGCAGCTCTGTGATCGCATGGATCGCGCGGCGTATCCCGCGCTGCGCCGTGCTCTTCCCGGCGTGCACATCGTGCAGGTGATTCACGTGACGCATGCGGCGTGCGTCGACGAAGCCGCGGCCATCGCGCCGCATGTGGATGCGATTCTCCTTGACAGCGGCAACCAGTCATTGGCCATCAAGGAACTGGGAGGCACGGGGCGCACGCACGACTGGACGCTGAGCCGCAGCATCCGCGAGTCCATTGCCGCGCCGCTCTTCCTCGCCGGCGGGTTGCGCGCGGCCAATGTCGCGGACGGCGTGACGACAGTGCGGCCATTTGCCGTGGACGTGTGCAGCGGCGTGCGCACGCAGGGCCACCTCGATGAGGAGAAGCTGGCGGGGTTCGTTGTGGCGGTGGCGGCGGCCGACGGAGAACGCCCGCCGGCCTAGTTCGCTGGGTTCCTGTTCGCTGTCCCCGTCACACGGCGGATCAGCGAGCGGTCACCGCCCCATCCCAACACGTCGCGTCGCGCATTGCCTTGCGGGCGGGCGGGCGGCGGCGGTTCTTTTCAGCAGACGCCTCCCTTTCACCTCACGCTCATGGCACTGCTCCCGCTCCGTACGCTGCCCGCGCGCTCCACCGCTGCACTCGCCGATGCATGGCTCGAGCGACTCTCGGACGCACTGCACGATCCGGCCGCCGATCGGGCACTCATCTGCCGAACGACGCTGGCCGAGCTCGTCTTCCCGAAGTATGCGTCCAACTGGGACAGCGCGGTGGAGGATGCCACGCTTCCCCTCGGGATGCGTCTCGCGCTCTCCACGCTCGATCCACGCAACGTGACGCTGGAGCCGGAGTACTACGCGGAATGCGACGACGCGCGCTTTCAGCGAGTCAAGCCCCTGCTCTGGCTGTGGTACACGTTCGACCGTACGACGCTCGGCGGCCAGAACATCGATCTCGGCGTGCGGCTGCGCCGGCTGCTCGCGCCGCTCATCTTCCGGCGTTGCGGAGAAA
>JANNOC010000001.1:0-1585 GCA_031398865.1 Gemmatimonadota bacterium
GCCGCAGGACGTGGCCTTCCTGCCCGACGGCCGCATCCTGATTGCCGACGGGCTCGACAACCACCGCGTGATCATCCTCGACCGCGCCATGAACTACCTCGGCGAGTTCGGCGGCAACGGCAAGGGCCCTGGACAGTTCAACGGCGTGCACGCGGTGGCGGTGGGCCCCAACGGCCTCGTCTTCGCGCTCGACCGCTCGGGCGGCCGCATCAACGTGTTCAAGACCACGCCGGATCCGAAGAAGGTGGAGTTCGTGGACGCGTTCCCCGGCTTCTCGCTGCCGCTCGACCTCATCGTCAACGACGACAGCCTGTGGATTACCGACCTGAAGCCGCTGCGCTTCGTGAAGCTCGACTTCAGCGGCAATCATCTCTACACGTGGCTCGTGCCGAGCACCCTGCCCGACGGCTATCTCGAGGTGCACACGTTCTCGGTCGATTCGGCCGGCACGCTCTACGGCGGCGACAACCAGTACGGCCGTACGCAGAAGTTCGTGCCGAAGGCCAACGCCGATCCGAAGCAACTCATTCGCGCGCCCTGGGTGGCGCGCTAGAGCCGCGCACCGTGCGCTACTTCAGTGGCAGCGTCTCGCCCGGCAGGGCCGGCGTGTGCACCGGCCGTCGCCGCGCCTTGGTGGCCTGCTCGAAGGCGTAGCCCAGGCCCAGCAGCTTGCCTTCGCTGAAGGCCGGGCCCACGAACGAGATGCCGACCGGCAGCCGACCACTCGTGAACCCCGCCGGCACTATGAGATCCGGGAAGCCCGAGAGGTTCGCGAGATTCGATCCCGAGGCGGCCCCGCCTCCAGGCACTTCGGGCGGCGCCGCGATGAGCTCCGGCCGGCGCGACGACGTGGGATAGACCATCGCGTCGAGCGTGTTCGACGTGAGCACGCCCTCGAGCGTGGTGCGCACGAGCGGCAGGCCGTGGTCGCGCACCGCCGTGTAGCGGTAGCCGTCGATTGCACCGCTGGCGGCCTCGCGCTTGAAGAGCGTCCAGCGCGGCGGGTTCGGTCCGGCGCCGTCACCCCGGGTGGACGCGATCTTGTCGGACCGCTCGATCATCTCGGCCAGCGTCTTCGGGAAGCCGGGCTCGAGCGTGGCGAGATACGCGCCAATCTGCACGGGGAACTCGGGGTAGCGCACGGCGGTGTAGAACTCGCCTTTGGCGTCGAGCAGCCACTTCGGGAAGCGCACGTCCACAATCGTGGCCCCGGCGGTTCGCATGGCGGCGAGCGCGGCCTCGATCACCCAGTCCACTTCCGCATCCTGGCCCATGAAGTCGCGGGCGATGCCGATGCGCGCGCCCTTGAGCGCGTCGGCCTTCAGTTCTGCCGCGATGCTTGCATGATCTGCACATTCAAGTATTTCGTGTAGTTGGTCTCGAAGCGCCCTTCGCTCTTCTTGGTGGCCGGGTCGGCCGAGTCCACACCGGTCAGTACGCCCAGCGCCGCCGCCACGTCGGCCACAGTTCGCGCCATCGGCCCGCCGGTGTCGAAGCTGAGCCCGAGCGGGATAATGCCGTCCCGGCTCAGCAATCCGTGCGTCGGCTTGAGGCCGGCGATGCCGTTGGCCGACGCCGGGCCACG
>JANNOC010000042.1:0-2947 GCA_031398865.1 Gemmatimonadota bacterium
ACGCTCGATGCCGACACGGCGCGAGAGCGGTATCAGAAAGTGCACGCGCGTTTTGCGACCGACCCGGGTCGGCTCGAGTTGCCCGGCACGCGCATCCTGCGTCAGCGAGGGCGAGAGATCGAGGTCATGGTCAACGGCAACTCGGCGCAGGTGATGGACCAGTTGCGGGCGTGGTCGCCTGAGGCGCTGGCGATTGAAGCGCTGACGCTCGAGGAGATTTTCGTTTCCACGCTTCAGCCACAGGAAGCCGCGGCATGACTCGCACGGCTGTCCTGTCGCCGGCTCTCTCGAAGGAGATTCGAGCGCTTCTTCCGTTGTGGGGGGCCAGCATCGCCGCGCTTGGGGCGGCGTTCGTGTGGCGAGAGGGCCACCGATTTCTGCTGCCGGGCCCCGACGTCGCGTTGTTTGCCTACGTGGTCGGATCGCTGGCGATCGGCGCGCAGTCCGTCGGACAGGAGTATACGTACCGTACGCTGCCGATGCTCCTCTCGCAACCCGCCGATCGGCGGCGCATGTATCTCCTCAAATTCGCTGTCTCGGCAGTGATGCTGCTGACGCTGGCGGCGTTGGCTGGGACTACGTTCGCGAAGGGGTGGCGCCCGGAATCGGCTCGATTCGCCGTCGTCATCTTGCCCGTGCTGTGCGGCCTCTTTCTCGCGCCGCTGTTGACGATGATCTGTCGCAGCACGCTTGCGGGGATGATTCTCGGCGGAAATGCGATGGCATTGACGTGGTTTGCCACGCTCGCGATTGCGTGGTTCGGGTTCGGGATCGATACAGAGGCCGCTGAAAACATGATCCTCAGTCGCTGGACACTCGGCATGATTGTGGTGTGCCCTGTGGTGGGCCTTCTTGGCTGGCGCCGGTTCCGCGAGCTCGAGGCCACCGACGTCGCCTCGCCGGCGCTCCATTTGCCGCGGTGGTTGAAAAGCGCGCAAGGCGCGCGGCGTCATCATCCGCTGAGAGCGCTCGCTGTCAAGGAAGTTCATCTGCAGCAGATGGCCTTCGTCATCAGTGGTCTGCACATCATCGGGTGGGCTATCTTTGTGCTGCTGCAACGCTACGTGCCGTCGATGGCGACATTCCCGGTCGGAGCGGTACTGCTGCTGTATTCCATCGGACTGGCGATCGCGATTGGAGCGCTCGCAAGCGCAGAGGAACGGCAGCATGGCACGCTCGACTGGCAGTTGCTCCAGCCCAGCCGGGCGTGGCAGCAGTGGATGGTGAAGGTCGGTGTCGCCTTCGGTGTGGCGCTCATGTTTGGTGTTGGGTTGCCGGTTCTCCTGAACCAACTCACACCCATTGAAGGCTTTCGGATTGGCATGTCCGCTGATCTCGGTGTGCTGATCGTCCTGCTGACCGCGAGCAGCATTTACATCTCCTCTCTCTCCAGCAGTGGGGTACGCGCGATGGTGCTATCGCTGCCGATTGGCATGGCGGTCGCCTACTTCGTGCAGATGACGAGCGGCGCGCTGTGGTGGGTGACGCTGCAGTTTGCCGGCCCCTTGATGGCTGACATCGTCACGGGAGCCGTTGCACCGTTGCGGGGTGACCCGGCAGACGTCGTGACATTCGCGGCGCGTGGCTTTTCGCTCACGCTGGCCCCTTTGTTATTGTGGTTCGGATTCGTCAATCACACGTCGTCGGAGCGAACCGCACGACATATCTTCCAGCAGATCGCTTGGATCGCGCTTCTCATCATGACGGGAATAATCCTCGTTGGCGGGGTCTTGGCGTTTTACGAGTTGCGCTCGCGTTAAATGCTCGTTTTCATCATCGATCGCAGCTTCTCGATCGGACGACGTAAGCTGCGTTTCCGAGTGCCCATGTCGGCCCAGCGGGCCTTCGCCGAGATGAATCCTTCGGTCGTGACCCTGTGGTCGAAATCAGCCGCGTCCGTGGCAGAGCGGGCGCAGTCGAGAAGGCCGGAAAAGTGCTGCAACAGCGTGTCCGTGCCGCGGACGGTGACGAGCGCAAAGCGGTCGGTTGCCAGCGAGAAGAGCCGCACCTTCTCAGAATCGACGTGGCGCGGCGACGGCGGACGGCGGACAGCGCACCCGCGAATCGCGGAGGAGTTGATCCGATGATGCTGCCGCCTCCGCCCGACCGCTGGACGATCGAGCTGGCCAACGCCCAGCGCCCAGGCCCTGGATGCACTGGACGACGTGCGGCGGGCAGAGTCAAACGGCAATGGAAAACCCGCCAACGACAACGAAATCGAGACGGTCGTCGAGCTCGCCGACGACCTCACGTCACAGTCACGTCACGGTTTGGTTTTGCAGGGCTCCCCGCCGTCCGGTAAACTGTTGATTCCACTTGAACGGAGAGATGTCCGAGTGGTTGAAGGAGCACGCTTGGAAATTGAATCCGCTCGCGCGTGCTGACGCACACCGAAACGCATCAACGCAGGTTCCATCAACCACTTCCCGCAACAACGATACGAGTCGGAGCGTCCCCGTAAGTGACGGTGTTTGACCGGGGTTTCATGGGGTATCTGACACAGTTCTGACACAGAACCGAGCGTCACTTCTCCAGCGCGCAGTGTCAATGTGTATCGACAGCGCGCGACTCGTTCAGCTTTCGCCGCAGGCCCAACTCCTCCGTGCCGAGGCGGCTACCGTGCCCCAGAGAGGGACCTGGCCGGTGCGACGACGGGCAGGCTCCACGCGCCCGTGGCAACACTGCCCGTCACGATCGCGGCCTACTCGAGCGGCTCGAACGGAATCCGCACGAGGCTGAGGGCGCCATTGCGAGACGACACGACAGCGCCCTGCGGATCGATCACTTCCAGAATCGCCCTGGCGCTGGCTTCATCTCGGTCATCGTGGAGCGTCACCTCGAGGCGGATCCTCATGTAATGACGCAGCTGGCCCGTGTTGATGTCGTAAAAGATGTCCCAGATCGTCACGCCGAACCGCCCCTTGCCGAGGTAGCGCCAGACGCCATG
>JANNOC010000068.1:0-3162 GCA_031398865.1 Gemmatimonadota bacterium
GGCGGGTGGCCGGGAACGCGGGAGTGGGTGTACGAGAAGGGATGGCTGCGCGATTTTCTCGACACCATGCAGCGACTGGTTCAGTCGGGCGAAGTGATCCTGAGTACGTGCGCGGCGGCGCTGCGGGCGTCCAGGCCGGGCGGCCTCGCGTATCTGCCTACCGCGTCGTACCGGGAGATGGAGAGTTGGTCGCTTCCGGCGCGCGCTGCCATCCGCCTCACGGCACTCGAAACCGAGTTTGGAGCCGAGCGTCTGGCCGGCCCCGATGGATCCTTCGTCCGCGGCGCGCACTGGCGCAACTTCCTCGTCAAGTATCCGGAATCCAATCGCGCTCACAAGAAAATGCTGGCGCTGTCAGCGCTGTGCCGGCGACTCGGCAATCCGCAGGAGGCGCGGCGGGCGATCGGGCGCGCGCAGTGCAACGATGCGTCCTGGCACGGTGTGTTCGGCGGCCTGTATCTCCCTCACCTGCGTGAGGCGGTCTGGCTGAATCTCGCGCGCGCCGAGGGGCTGCTCCGCGCCGGCGAGAGCCTAACGGCGGAGACGCTGGATTTCGACGCGGACGGCAGCGACGAGATCTGGGTGCACTCCGCGCACTTTTCGGCGCTCGTCGCACCCAATCGGGGGGGTGCCGTCGTCGAGTACACGCATTTCCGGGATGGGATCAATTACGCCGACGCACTGACGCGACGGTGGGAGTCGTACCACGAGGAGGCGCTCGCGGAGGCGGCGCGCGCGGCCAGGGCCGCCGCGAAAAGCGAGTCGTCGACCGCCGCGAAGGCCAGCGCGGGAACGCCCGGAGCGACGCCGGCACCGGCTTTGGAAAAAGCGCGCGCCGACGATACCGCCGATGCACAGGGAATGCCGAGCATCCACGACCTGGAGCATTCACTCACGCTGCTCGAGCGCCCCGTGGTGGACCTGGATGATCGCGCGCTTTTCGTCGACCGAATCGTCAGCGGGATCACGACCGCCGCGGAGTACGCGCGCGCGTCCTACAGGCCACTGCACAGCTGGGCGCGTGCCTCGCTCGACGTTCGTATCGTCGCGCGGCCGGATGGAGTGGAAATCGTGTGCGCCGGCGATGGTCTGGAGAAACGCCTGCTCTTCGCCGAGGACGGATCCTTCACCGTGACGTGGAGCTGGGATCCATCGGCATTCGACGCGGGAGCACAGTTCGCGTCGGAGCTCTCCCTCTTTCGGCCGCTGACGATCGCACCGGAGCCGGCAGCCACCCGGTGGATCTCGCCGATCGAAACCGTGGCGAAATCGGAACGCGGTCTCGACCGAACGGTTCAGGGGGAATCCATCACTCTGCTCTGGGACGCCTCCCTCGGAGGCGCGACCGTAACTGTTCGGCGGACTTCGTAGTGCTGCGCTGGAGTCTGCGGAACGTGGCCGCCAAATGTGCCAGCAGCTCACTCTGCGCGCGGTCTTCAGGACCCGGTACGAGGAACGGAAGCGCATCCTGAAAGCGCCGCGCCCAGGCCGCCTCATGATGATGGCCCATCTCTTCTTCGACCCACATGAGATCGCGTCCCAGCCGGTAGCCCTTGTCCTCGAGAAGATCACGGAGACGCTGCGCGTGCAGTACATGCCGCGCGCCTTCCTTGGCGCCCACGTCGAGGTACAGCTTTCCGGGAGAGAATCCCGCCCGCTTGACGAACGAGAAGGTGGCTGACTCCGTCAGCCAGAGCGATGGGCTGAGCACGCCGGCAAAGCCGAACACCTCGGGATATCTGAAGAACGCGTACAGGCTGATCAGACCCCCCAGGGACGAACCGATGATGCCGGTATGCACGCGATCGGGCAGCGTCAGGTACTGCTGGTCGATCAGCGGTTTGACGGTGTTAATGAGGAAGTCGAGATACAGATCTCCGCGCCCTGGCCCGAGAATGGGATGCTCGAACGGCGAGTACTCGGCGAGCCGTTCGTGGCCCATGTTCGGAATTCCGACCACGATCGCATCCAGCCCTTCCAGGCTGGCCTCCGCCATGGCCACATCCACGTTCCAGGAACCCGCGAAGCTCATGGCCGGATCGAACAGATTCTGGCCGTCGTGCATGTACAGCACGGGGTAGCGGCGTTCCCCCGCCGCGTGACTCGTCGGCAGGGAAACGAGCAGGTCCCGCTCGTTGCCGAGCTGTGGACTGTAAACGCCGTTGATTCGCTCGATCGTGCCGAGTGGTGTCGCCGCTCGCGCCCGAAGGCGGCGAATGTACTCGCGGCGTGACATCATCTCAGCCGGCATACATCTGCAGGTCGGTTCCCACGGCGTCCGCGATATCCATGGTCGTCTGGAGGTCCGGATGCCGCACGCACACATAACCATCCGAGAGGAGCGTCTGGATCCAGTTCCGCCGCGGCGCGCCAATAGGCAGCAGGTCCACGTGCACGATGGCCTTTCCAAACCGTGACCGGAGCTCGTCGAGCCCTTCGATGCGACGGATGCGGCCAGTGCCGTGAGCGCGTTTGAAAATGTTCGCGGTGTTGTACTTGCGCTCGGTCGCGGCCGTGAAGCGACCGTGCACTTCAGCTTCCGCGTAGCCGCGAAAGAGATCCACGTCGGACA
Source organism: Gemmatimonadota bacterium (assembly GCA_031398865.1). Classification (GTDB taxonomy): domain Bacteria; phylum Gemmatimonadota; class Gemmatimonadetes; order Gemmatimonadales; family Gemmatimonadaceae; genus JANNOC01. The sequence goes on from JANNOC010000068.1 coordinate 2,573, forward strand.
CGAAGTTCATGAGATCCACGGTACGAGCGCCCGGCGGGCGCGCGGCGATTTCGCCGAATACCACCTCGCCATCGGCCTTCATGTACCACTCCATGTGTGTGAAGCCCGTGCGAAACCCAAGGGCGTCCAGCACGGCGCGACCCATCTCGACCCCGCCTGCCAGGTGCGGCGCCTCGATGTCTCGCAGGCAGAGTGTCTGCGGGCTGATCCACTCCACGCTGCGTCCCACAAGCGGCCGCGGCCGGTAGTAGCCGATATTGGAGTACGCGATCCTGCCATCGATGCAGATGGTATCGAAGGTGTATTCCTCGCCCTCCACGAACTCCTCGACGTTCACTTCCCCGATGTGCTGCATTCGCGCGAGCACGGTCTCCAGCTCCGCGGCATCGTCCACCCGGTAGGTATCCATCGAGCCCGCACCGGCAATTGGCTTGATGATGATCGGGAAGCCGATGCGCGTCGCGGCAGTGCGCACGCCCGCCTTGCTGGTCGCCGCCTCGTGTCTGGGGGTGCGAATACCGGCGGCCGCCACGATCTCCTTCATCGTGTCCTTGTTCCGGAACGGCACGCATTCCTCGACGCTCATTCCC
>JANNOC010000158.1:0-10198 GCA_031398865.1 Gemmatimonadota bacterium
CACGATCGATCTCAAGCTGAATCCGCCGCCCGTGACGACGCCAGCGCCCGGGCCGCAGTTCGGGCCGCCGCCAGCCCCGTTGTCGGACGACGCGAAGTCGCATCTCCGCGGTGAACTGACGACGTTGCGCGCGGATATCCAGCGGGCGATCCCACGGACGAGCCACCGCGCGACGCGGCTGCATTTGCTGGGCGCGGTGCATCGGATCAACAACATTCTCGATCCGAAGGGTTGATATTGGCGATCGGATAAATGAAAGGCCGCTGTAGCAGCGGCCTCGACGGATTAGCGAAGATTCTCTGGGCGCGTGATACAGCGCGCGATTGACGTCACGATGCGCGGCGCAGTCGCTTCAGCGGCTGCGCCGTCGTCGTGTCAGCTCTTCCCTGCCTCCTTCACCACCCCCTGATTCCGCTGCACGATCGTCGCCTTCACCGGCGCACCCGGTCCGAGTCGCTCCGCGCCGCCCACGACCACCTGCTCCCCCGCGGTCACACCACTGGCAATCTCGACGAACCCCGGTGTGCGCACGCCAAGTGTCACTTCGCGCCGCTGCGCCTTGCCGTCCACAACAACCCAGACGACGCGCGCGCCCTGCGCCGAGAGCACCGCGTCCTCGGGAATGACGACGGCGTCCGGCCGAACAGCTGTGGCGAGTCGCGCCTCAATGAACATCCCTGACTGGAGCTCGCGCCCGGAGTTGCCTACCCGTCCCTTCACGGTGATCGTGCGCGCGGGGAGCTGCACGACCGGGTCCACGAAATCCACGATACCAACAAACTCTCGCCCCGGAAGTGACGCGACGCGAAAGGCGACCCGCTGATTCAGCCGCAGCCGATCGGCATATCGCTCAGGCACCTGGAACACCGCACGCTGTGGATCGAACGTCTGCAGCGCGATGAGGCGGCTGGCACTCGTCACATAGTCGCCAAGGCTCACGAGGCGGCGTCCCGCTACCCCACTGAATGGGGCGCGGACGGTGCTGCGCGCCATGCGCAGCGCGAGCAGGTCGAGCTGCGCCTGGGTGGCGCGCGCCGTCGCTTCGGTACGCTCCAGCTCCGAGGCCGTGGAGGCGTTCTGTGCGAGCAACTGCTTCGTACGCGTCAATGCCTGACGAGCTAGATCGCGCTCCGCCTCGGCGCGCGCAACCTGCGGCCGCAACTCGGCGTCGTCGATTCTGAACAGCGGCGTGCCGCGCCCGACGATGCGGCCTTCGGTCACGAGTATCGCCGTGATGCGTCCTTCGACGTCGGGTCGCAGCTCGATCGCCTGCATCGCTTCGATCTGGCCAGTTGCATTGATGGCATCCACCACGGTGTCGCGCTGCGCGACCGCCACTTCGACCGGCATCGCCGGCGGTCCGCCGCCACCACCTGGTCCGGCGCCGCCGCCCTTGCCGCCAGCACCGGGGGTGCCGGCGCTGTCCGCTTTCCCGCACGCGGCAACGATAGCCCACGTGCCTATCATCAGAAAAGAACGTCTCACGGTGTCGTCCTGTCGAAGAGCCGGCGGCCGAGAAGAGCCTCGATCTCCGCGAGCGCGAGTCGCGCCGCGAAATACGCCTGTACGAGATCGGCTTCCGCCTGCGTCAATTGCGCCTGCGCCGCGAGCAGATCCAGAATCGGCGTCGCGCCCGCCTTGTATCGTGTGTCCTGCACCCGATAATTCTCACGGGCGACCAGCAAAGCCTCACGCCGCAGCAACTCGGTCTCGCGCGCGTTGAGGTACGCGTCGTACGCCTCCGTCAGGTCGCGCTCGCCAGCCCGCTCCACATCGCGCCGCGTAACGCGCGCGACCTCGCGAAGCACTTTCGCCTGCTCGACCGCGACCTCGCGCTGCCCGTTGTTCCAGATCGGAAGACTCACCGACAGCGACACCGACGATCGCGTCGTCGCTGTTGGAAAGAACCGATCGTCGAATGCGCTGTTCGACGCAAACAGCGCCAGCTGCGGAAAATAGCTGCCGCGCTGCGCGCGGACGAACGCCTCCGCCGCATCCTCGCTGGCTCGCGCGGCCACGAACGACGGTCCTCGCTCCTTCGCTTCCACGATCGCCTGCGACAGCGACAGCGGGAGCCGTGCGGGCAGCACCGAGTCTACAGGAACGGGCTGCACCGGGCCGTCAAGGCCGACACGCCTTCCCAGCTGCAGCCGCGCCACCCTCAGCGCGGTGTTCTGCCGCAGCAGCGCGACACGCGCCTGATTCAGCTCGAGCAGGAGTTGCAGTGAATCCGTGGAGACTGCGGCACCCGATACCACACGCGCCCGCGCGACGACCAGCTGTTCTTCCGCACGCCGCACGCGCTCACGCGCCACGCGCTGCAGCTCTTCGTCGGCGAGTGCCTGATAGAAATCGCGCTCGGTTCGCAAGGCAACGTTGTAGCGCGCTTCCCGCTCCCGCGCCTCCGCCCGTCTAAGATCGGCGCCGGTGCGCCGCAGCTCGGCGAACTTGCGACCGCCGGCGAAAATGTCGTAGCGCGCATCGATGCGCGCCGTGACCGACACGTCTTCCGGGCGACCCGTGCCCAGGTTGAAACTCGGCTCCGAAAACTTGCTCGCGTCCGATTGCGCCGAGACCGACGGAAAGAAGAGCGCCGATCGCGCCGCACGGCGAGACCATGCGGCGGACGCAATGCTCGCATCCGCCGCCACGTACGCAGGGTCATAACGCGCCGAGCGACGCAGCGCCTCCTCGAGCGTCATGACCGGCGCCGGTTCAGTCGCGGCGATCTGCAACAGCAAGACGACGGGCATCATTTCAGTCGTCTCCCTCCGCTTCCACCAGCACGGGCACCCGCTTCGGCGCGCGCAGCCGCACGTTATCCAGAATCACGTACACGGCAGGCACGAGGAAGAGAGTCAACACCGTAGAGAACAGCAGTCCGCCGACTATCGCGTAACCGAGCGGCCGCCGACTCACCGAGCCCGCGCCAAGTCCCAGCGCGATCGGCAGCGCGCCCATGATCGTCGCCACCGATGTCATGAGGATCGGACGCAGACGAATGCGCCCCGCTTCGAGCACGGCGTCCACCGTCTCCATGCCGCGTGCCTTGAGTTGATTCGTGTACTCGACCAGCAGAATCGAATTTTTGGTCACGAGCCCGATGAGCAGGATCATGCCGATCTGACTGTACAGATTGAGCGTCGAGCCGGTGATGAGCAGTGTCCCGAGCGCGCCGGCGACCGCGAGCGGCACCGACAGCAGCACCGTAAAGGGGTGCACCAGGGACTCGAACTGTGACGCGAGCACCATGAACACGACGACGAGTGCGAGCGCGAAGGCAAAATACAGCGCGTTGCCACTCTCCTGGAACTCACGCGACTCGCCGGCGAGAGCGATGCTGCTGCCGCGCGGCAGTACTTCGGTCGCCGCCGCATTGAGCGAATCGAGCGCGGCGCCGAGCGTGAAGCCGGGCTGCAGCGCCGCCCCGAGCGTGAACGAGCGCACGCGATTGAAGTGGTTGAGCTGGCGTGGCCCGACCCCTTCATCGATTCGCGCGACCGCGCTGAGCTGCACGAGCCCGCCATCGCGGCCACGCACGAATAGGCCGGTCATGTCCGACGGCGTCGCGCGTGCTTCGGGCTTGAGTTGCACCACCACATCGTAGAGTTTGTTGTCGCGCGTGAACGTGCTCGCTCGGCTGGAGCCGAGCAGCGTTTGCAGTGTCGCGGCAATATCGCGCACCGAAACGCCAAGATCCTCGGCGCGGTCGCGGTCAAAGTTCACGGTCAGCTCCGGTTTATTGACGCGGAGATCCGTGTCCACATTGATCAATCCCGGAATCGTCCGGGCGCGCGTCGTGAGGCGGTCCATCCCGACCGCGAGCGAATCGAAGTCCGGATGACGCACGACGAACTGCACCGGGTTGCCGAAGCCAAACGCCGGCGGGTTGCTCGCGAACGCGAAGATCCCGGGAATCTGCATGAACTGCGGCTGCACCTCAGCGAGCACGTCCTGCACGGAGCGATCGCGGTCCGACCAGTCCACGAGCCGCGTGAAGATGATGCCGCCGTTCACCCGACCGCCGAACCCCACGATGCTGAAGTAGCCCTCGATGTCCTTCGTCTTGGCGAGAATTTCCTCGACGCGGCGCTGGTAGCCGTCGGTGTACGCGAGCGACGCGCCTTCCGGCGCGACAATGAACGTGACGAAGAAGCCACGATCCTCCGACGGGACGAACTCCCGATCGAGCGCGCGGAAGACGAACACCGACAGGAAAACGAGCACCGCCGCGCCGAGCACGGTGAACCAGCGCAGCCGAACGGCAACCCGCAGCAGACGTGCGTAGCCATTGGCGATGCCATCGAAGCCGCTCTCGAGCGCCTTGTACATCCGGCCGTGGCTCGATGGCAGCCGCAGAATCTTCGCGGACAGCATCGGCGTCAGTGTGAGCGCCACGACGCCGGACACGAGCACCGCTCCGGCCACCGCGATGCCGAACTCGTTGAAGAGGCGGCCGGTGGTGCCCTGCAGAAAGGCGAGCGGCGTGAACACGGCGACGAGCGAGATTGTTGTGGCGATGACGGCGAACGCGATCTCACGCGTACCGTTGACGGCAGCCGTCACCGGGTCCTCGCCGAGCTCCTCCTGATGCCGGTACGCGTTCTCCAGCACGATGATCGCGTCGTCCACGACGATGCCAATGGCGAGAGTGAGCGCCAGCAGCGTGAAGTTGTTGATGGAGAAGCCGAGGAAGTACATGATCGCGAACGTCGCGACGATGGACGTTGGAATCGCGAGGCCCGGGATGATCGTCGCGCGCAGATTGCGCAGGAAGACGAAGATGATCGCGACCACGAGAAGAGCGGCGATCACGAGCGTCTCCTCGGCTTCCTGGATGGAGCGCCTGACGAACACCGACTGATCGAAGGCCGGAAAGATGTTGACGCCCGGTGGGAGCGACGCCTGAATGACCGGGAGCTCGGCGCGAATCGCGTCGGCCACCTCCACCAGGTTCGCCTTGGACTGCCTGACGACGCCAATCGCCACCGCGGGCCTCCCCTGATAGCGCAGGGCACTGCGGTCGTTCTCGGCGCCGAGCTCCACGGTGCCGAGATCGCGCAGCTTCACGAGCTGTCCACCGCGGCTCGAGACCGTGAGCTCCCCGAATTCTTCGGGGTTTTTCAGCTCACCCAGCGAACGCACGGTGAACTCGCGGCGCGACGACTCGATGCGGCCGGCGGGCACCTCGATGTTGCGGCTCCGGATCGCCGCTTCCACTTCCTGCACGGTGAGGCCGCGCGCGGCCAACTCCGCGGCGGACAGCCAGACGCGCATGGAGAATCGACGCTCACCAAAGATCTGCGCGCGGCCGACGCCGGGCAGCGACTGCAGCCGCGTCTTCACCAGCCGCTCGCCGATGTCCGAGAGCTGCAGCAGGTCGTAGTTGTCGCCCGAGAGGGCGAGGAAGAAGAAGGGCTGCGCATCCGCGTCCTGCTTGGCGACTACCGGCTCCTCGACTTCCTCCTGGAGACGGCCGCGCACGCGAGACACCTTGTCGCGGACGTCCTGCGCCGCTTCCTCCACGGTGCGTCCGAGCGAGAATTCCAGCGTAATGTTGCTGAACTGCTCGGCGCTGGAGCTGGTCAGCGTGCGCAGTCCTTCGACGGTGCTGAGCTCTTCCTCGAGGACGTCGGTGACCGCCGACTCCATCACGCGTGGATTCGCGCCTCGGAGGACAGTGGACACCGACACGATCGCAGGATCCACATCGGGAAATTCGCGCACGGACAGTCGCGTATACCCGATCGCGCCGAACAGTATCAGCGCCGCGCTGAGCATGCTCGTCAGCACCGGCCGCGCAATGGAGACGTCGGAGATCTTCATGAGGAGAGGACGGACCAGCCGGGCCGCGAACGCGACGCGCGTTGCACCGGACGCTGGAGAGAGAGAGGCTCGCCGATCGTGCCCAAAACTACGGCACCGGCGTCGAGGCACAAGACGAGACTTGTGAACTGGCCGCTGTGCGGCGGGGAGTGAGAGAAGTTATCAGTCGTCGGTCTTCAGTTATCAGTCGTCAGTAAGTCAGTCCCCGCTGAGAATTTACTGAAAACTGACAACTGATGACTGACCACTTCCTCTAGCCTACTCCCCACCACCCTCTACTCAGAACTCGCCTATAAACCCGATCTCCGGCTTGAGATGCTGGTTGAACTTGTCCGCGACGGCCTTCTGCGCAATCGCGATGAGCTCCCGCACGTCGCGCGCGGTGGCCTTGCCCAGGTTCACCATGATGTTGGCGTGAATGTGGGAGATCTGCGCACCGCCATGGCGGTAACCTTTGAGCCCGCACTGATCGATGAGCCGGCCCGCGCCCACGCCTTCGATCTTCTGAAAGATCGAGCCGGCACTCGGGTGAAACTGCAGCCACGGGTGGCGGCTGCCGCGCCAGCTCAGATTCTCCTGCAGGACGCGATGCATCGCCGCCGTATCCCCCCGCGTCAACTGGAACGTGACGGCGAGCGCGACGTCGCGGCGGTGGTGCAGGGTGCTGGTGTCGTAGCCGAACTGCATGTACTCGCGGTCAACCGTCGTACGCTCCCCTTCCTCCGTCAACAACTCCGCGGACTCGAACACCTCCGCGATGAACATCGTCCGCTCTCGTTCGGGAGCGGGTGACAGAAAATGCAGATTCTGCCATACCGCGCCGCCGATGGTGCTCGGGATCCCGACATAGTGCTCGAGTCCGGACCACCCGCGCTCCACCGCTTCGGGAATCAGATCCGCGATCACCGCGCCGCTTTCCACCCACACTCGGCCGTTGTCGTCGAAGGTGAAATGATTCGCGTCGTTTTTTATGACCAGGCCGCGAAAGCCCCGGTCCCCGATGAGGATGTTCGCGCCCAGTCCGAGGACAAACCACGGGATGCCCGCTTCGCGCGCGACCTGCACCGCCGTTGCGAGATCGTCCGCTGACGTCGCAGAATAGAAGAGGTCCGCCGGACCTCCGATGCGAAACGTGGTGTATGGTGCGAGCGTGACGTCGCGCAGGAGACGTGATCGGTCCAGGCGTGACGCAAGAGCGGCGTATTCGGCGGTGGCTGGCATGGCGCCTAAAGAAACAGGCGCGACGCCGGGAGTGCCAGCGTTTTCCCTCGGTCTTTCTCTCAATCTCATTTCATGACACGCGCCTTACGGCTCGCGGCACTGGCGACCGGCCTCCTGTCGCTGCTTCCCCCCACTGTGGCCAGCGCGCAGCGTGCGGAGTTGGAGAAGATTCTCAGGCGCACCGTCCTGCCCAACGGGCTCGAGGTGGTGGCCGTTGAGGCGCACGGCGTTCCGATCGCCACAATCGAAGTCAACGTGCGAAACGGCGCCTTCACGCAGACGCCGGAGTTCGAAGGGCTCGCGCACATGTACGAGCACATGTTCTTCAAGGCGAACGCGAGCCACCCCGAGCCCGAAGCGTTCCTGGACCGCGCCGCGGACCTGGGCGCGATCTTCAATGGCACGACGTCCGAAGAGCGCGTCAACTACTACTTCACCATTCCCGCCGACAGCCTCGCCGGTGGCCTGCGCTTCATGGCCGCCGCGTTGCGCACGCCGCTTTTCCGCAATGACGAGCTGGAACGTGAGCGCCAGGTGGTGCTCGGTGAATACGACCGCGCGGAATCGAGCCCGGCCTTCCCGCTGACCAATGCGCTGACCGCCAAGCTGTACCCAGGGGCTTTCAGCCGGAAGAACATCATCGGCGACCGGCGCGTACTGCAGACGACGACGCCCGCGAAGATGCGCGCGATCCAGCAGAAGTATTATGTGCCGAACAACTGCGTGCTCATCGTCACCGGCGACATCGTTCCGGATTCCGTGTTTCGTCTTGCGGAGCGCCACTTCGGCGACTGGAAGCGCGGCCCGGATCCGTTCGTGGCGGATCCCATTCCGCCCATCCGCCCGCTCGAGCGCAACGATGCGGTGATTGTCGAGCATCCAGTGGGCGCGATCGCGGTTCTGGTGCAATGGCAGGGACCCAGCGTCGGCGCCGATCCGGAAGCGACGTACGCCGCGGATGTCTTTTCCGACGTGCTCAACCAACCGGGCTCCGGCTTTCAGGAGCGGCTGGTGGACAGCGGGTTGTGGCAGGGCATTCTCGTGAACTACTACACGCTCGACCATGTGGGGCCCATCACGATCAGCGGGCAGACGTCGCCGGAGAAACTGCGTGCCGCGCTCGACGCGTTGCACGCGGAAATCGCGCGCTTCGCCGAGCCCGGGTACATCAGCGTTCAGGAGCTGGCACAGGTGAAGACGCAGCGGGCGGTGACGTCGGAGTTCGGCCGCGAGCGCGCCTCGGACCTGACGCACACGATCGGCTTCTGGTGGAGCGTCGCGAGCCTTGAGTATTTCATGGGCTACGTGGACAACATGGCGCGGCAGACGACGGCCGATGTCCAGCGATATGCGGCCCGATACATCGTCGGGCGCCCGCGGGTGACCGGAGTGCTCGTGGCTCCTGACGCGCGTGCCGCGCTGCAGCTCACCGAAGACGAACTGCGCGCGGAGCCACGCCCGTGACACGTTCGCTCGGGCGCGCGGTGGTGCTCGCGACGCTGTGCATCGCGGTGCCGCCAGGAATGCACGCCAGCGCCGCCGACGCGGCCTTCCCTCCCGTCGTGGCGTCGGTCACGGCCGACAGCGCGACGTCGAGCTTCATGGTCGCCGGCGTCCGCGTGGTGCATCGACGCGTGACGTCCAACAACGTCGTGGCCGCGAATCTCTACCTGCTTGGGGGAACGCGACAGCTCACGCCGGCGACGGCGGGCATCGAAGTCCTGCTGCTGGACGCCTCCGACCGGGGGACGCGCCGATATACGAAGACGGCGCTGCGCGCAAAAATGGCGCGTCTCGGAAGCGCCATCGTCGTGCAGTCGGGCGCGGACTGGACGATGTTCGGGATGCGCTCCACCAGCACCGGCTTCGATTCGACCTGGAGTATCTTCGCCGATCGCGTCATGCATCCGCGACTGGATTCGAGCGAGGTGGCACTGGTTCGCGATCAGTTTGCCGCTGCCGTTGCGCAGCAGCGCGACAGTCCGGACGCGCTGCTCTCCTACCTCGCGGACAGCGTCGCGTTCGCGGGCCATCCGTATGCGCTGCACAGCGTGGGTGACGAGCGGTCCATCGCCGCGATCACGCCGCGCTCGCTGCGTGCCTATCATGCCCAGCAGATGGTGACGTCGCGCATGCTGCTGGTGGTGGTGGGCAACATCGAGCGCGCCCGCGTCGAGCGGCTGGTGCGCTCGACCATTGGCAGCCTGCCGCGCGGTACGTACGCGTGGACCTTTCCGTCGCCGGTCCCGTCCGGAGCCAGCGACGTGACGGTGGTGCATCGCGTACTGCCGACGAACTATCTCCTCGGGTACTACGCCGGGCCGCTGGCGTCGAGCGCGGACTATCAGCCGTTGCGGGTCGCGGCGGCCGTCCTCTCGGGCCGGCTCTTCGCGGAGATCCGGTCGCGTCGCAATCTGACGTACGCGGTGAACGCGCCCTTCATCGACCGCGCGGCGTCCGCGGGAGGCCTGTACGTCACGACCGTGGCGCCCGACACAACGCTCACGCTGATGCGCGCCGAGATAGCCCGGCTGCAGCGCGAACGGATCGACCCTGTCGCGCTCGAGCGGCTCGTGCAGCAGTTCATCACCGAATATTTTCTCGACAACGAGACCAACGCCGCGCAGGCCGACTTCCTCGCCCGCGCGCAGGTGTATCGCGGTGACCATCGCGCTGCCGACCGCTTCGTTGACGAACTGCGGGATGTCACACCAGCCGACGTACAGCGCGTGGCACGCCGGTACATGCGCGACGTGCGTTTCGCGTACGTCGGGGATTCCGCGCGGTTGTCGCGTGATCGGGTAAAAAGTTTTTGAGCGGGCCCGCGAAGGTCAGGAGTCGCTGCCGCTGTCCGCGAGAAGCGCGCGCGTGGTCCGCGCGAGTGCCGCGTTCGTCGCGATCATGCCGCCACCGAACGCGGTGCGCCTGCCATTCCAATCTGTGAACACGCCCCCGGCCTCCTCGATGATGGGCAGGAAGGGCGCCGCGTCCCATGGCTGCACTTTGGCGTCGGCCATGACCTCGGCTCGCCCGGTCGCAACGAGGAGATAACCGTAGCAGTCACCCCAGCTCCTGCTCATCGCGGACTGGCTCGCAAGTCTCTCCCACGCCATCCGACGCGAGGGATCCCGGCGAAACGACTCGTCGCTCG
>JANNOC010000165.1:0-6827 GCA_031398865.1 Gemmatimonadota bacterium
AGAACGGCTCGAAGATCTTGCTGATCTCCGAGCGCGGAATGCCGTGCCCTTCGTCGATGACCTCGGCGATCACCCATTCGTCGGCCGCACGTCCGCGCCGCGTGCGGATCGTGATCGTCCCGCGATCGTTCATGGCGTCCGTCGCGTTCAGGAGCAGTGCCATGAACACCTGCACCAGCTGCTCCGCGTTGCCGGCGACGTCCGGACCGATCTCGGGATCCAGTGAGGTGGTGACCGTGAGTTTCTTGAAGCGCGTGTGGTGCTTGAGCAGGAACAACGTCTGCTCGATGACGTAATTCACATCGAGCGGCTCCTTGGTGGCTTCCTTGGGGCGGCTGAAGTCCAGGAGGCCGTCAATGATTCGCTTGCAGCGATGCACCTCGTTGTCGATGATGCGCAGATACTCATCGCTGTCGGGCGGAAAGGTGCGTCCCTGCTGCTGATCTTCGAGGCGCAGCAACAGGCTCTCCGCGCACGCGGCGATCGTCGCCATGGGATTGTTGATCTCATGCATGACCCCCGCGGCGAGCGTGCCGATGGCCGCCAGCTTTTCCGCCTGTGCGATGCGGTGCTCCGCCTCCTTCCAGTCCGTGACGTCTTCCCCGATGGTAATGATGTGCGTGACGTTCACATCATCCACGCGCATGGGGATCTTGGAAATGCGAAAGGTGCGCAACTCGCCGGACGCGGTCGATTCCATCTGGAACTGCTGGATGCTGCCGGTCCGGAAGACGTCCTCGAACTCGCGACGCAGCAATTCCGCTGGTTGCCGGTGCAGGATCTCGAAAATGGTTTTGCCGATGGCTTCCTCGCGAGACACGCCCTGCATTCCCGTTTCCCGCTTTCGATTCCACGCGTGGATGCGATACTCGCGATCGATGACGTACAGACCGACCGGGAGGGAGTCGATGATCCGCTCGATGAAGCGGCGCTGCTGGTCGATCTGCCGCGTCCGCAGCGCGACCTCGATCGCCAGCTGATGCTGCAACTCCGCGTGCGCGATCTCGGGCGCGAGCATGTTTCCGGCAGCGCGGAACAGCAGGAGCGCTTCCGCCGACGACGGGCGCGGGGAGAACAATGACAATGCGCCGATGGCACGCCCACCACTGGCAAGCGGCGTGACCAGGAGCGAGGGCCGAATACCGTCGGGTGGCGCGGCGAGTGCTTCCTCGATGTCGTTCGCGTTGGTGCGCGCGACGCCGGCGCTCCACCCGCGCGCGAGCGCGCCACGCGAGTACAGCCACAGCACACACTCTTCGCCTCCCGCGGCAGCGCGGACCGTCTCCAGGACCGCGGGAACGATGTCTTCCAGCGCATCGCTGGACGCCAGGCGCTCCGCCACGGACGCGATCGCGACGAGTGACGCGCTGGGAGCGAGCGGGGGAATCGCGAGTGCCTGACGAGGAGTGCGGGCCACAGGGGAGGATGGAGTGAATCATTAAGCTAGGGCGCGGGTTCGCGGCGGACAAGATGACCGAATCGCGCGCGCGGCGCCTTCGAGGCGTTCTATCCCGGAACTTCGATCGCTACGCCGAGTTGACTGTGTCGCTCGACCCCGCCAGCCAGCACGCGTACCGCATCTCCCGCGATGTGCACGGCGAGTGTCTGCCCGCGCACGCGAACTTCCTCGATGCTCGCGAGCTCGAGCCCGAAGGGAAAAGGGTCCACCCGAATTCCGCTGGCATGCGGCCGGATCCCCATCACGTACCGGATGATCAGGTCGTTCACCCAGGAGAGCAGGTGATCGTCCACACCGCGATACGCGGACGCCTGCCCGCCGAAGGGATTGTAGTGCTCGTGACAGTTGGCGCGTCCGAGATCGCCATCGTGAAACATCATCCGGATGAAGCGGTGCAGCAGCTGGGCGGTGATCGGGCGGAGGTGCGGCGCGTACGTGAGCGCGGCGCGTGCGAGCCCGTCAATGACGTGGCTGTTTGTCCACGGACGGACGCGGCCATTCCCGGCGGACGCGTGCCGCTTCCCCTTCCACTCGCCGAACGCGCTGAAGTTGGGGTCATCCACCGATGCGGACGGCACCGGAAACGGTGTCCAGAATTCTCCGGGATCCAAAAGGTGGCGCTCCAATCCCGCCAGATGCGACGCGTTGGCGAGGTCGCTCATGTACGGATAGAAGCACACGGCCGCCTTGACGCCTGTGGGTTCCATCGTGCGCGGGTCCACATCGCTGAAGAGCTCGTGCTCAGCGTCCCACATGACGCTGCGCACGGCAGCGCGCGTACGCGCGGCCAGTGCGCTCCAGCGCGACACGTCCTCGTTGGCGCGTTCGGCAAGTCCCTCCAGCGCCATGAACAGCGAGTATCCGTAGCACGTGGCGTCAATGCCCTTCAGTCGCAGCCTGTTGTCCCACTCGTGCCGGTCCGCCGTCGCGTCCACGGCCTGATAGCGCGACATGTAGGGCTGTCCCGTCTCGTGCTGGTCCACCACGTCGAACATCCCGGTCTCGCCCAGATCGCGCTCGCGCACGAGCCAGTCCGCATACCGCGCCAGGGGCGCGTACATCTCGCGCACGAAGTCGTCGTCCGGAGCGACGACGTCAATGGCGAGCAGCGCATCGCCCCAGTTCGCGTGGAAAAAATCACTCTCACGCAAGTCGGTGAGCGTTACGCGGCCGGGAACGCTCCCGTCACCGCGCTGATGCGAAAAGAACGTGCGCAGCACTCCCCGCGCACGTTCGGGATCGCTCGACCAGCGCAGTTCGCGGACGTGGGCCGGTGCGGCGAGCGCACTAGGCGAGTGCAGCGAGGCGATGCCTTCGCAGAGCGCGGGCGCCTCGTAGTTGCCGATCCCCGCCTTCACGCCGTGGAGGCCGATGCAGTACCACCGGTAGTAGTAGTACGTCTCGAAGTAGGGATCGGAGCAGCGCACTCGTGGCGCACGGGCAAACCACTCCTGCCACCGCCGTCGGCTCCCGCCGGCCAGCGTCCCTGCCGCAACCGGGGGACGTGCCTGACGAGTGGGACGGATGAGCGACTCGTCCGCGGCGGACAGGCGCATCGCGAACGTCGCGGCCCCGCCGTTGTTCGAGATCGCCACGGTCTGGTGCACGGCGGCATACACGAGACCACCTGGGCTGGCACCGCGGCCGCCAAGCCGTAACTCGCGCGGGAGCCCATCACTGCGCCAGCGCTCGGCGAACGGGGTGAGCTGCCAGCGCGGCTGATTGGTGATGCGCTCGCCCGCATAGGCACCCCAGCTGCTCGCGCCCCCCGTGCACGCCAGCTCCGCGGCGATGCGCAACGGAACGCCACGGGCGTCCAGCAGAGTTCGGGTGAATCGCAGCGCCCCCGCCCAGCCCTCCCGTGGCTGTTCGATCACCGCGCCGTCCTGCGCGGTCCACGCAACGAGATGCAGCGTCATGCTACGCACCGCCGTCAGGCGCCACTCGCTTATGAAGATCCCGCCAGGCTGCACCGTGCGCACTTCCGTCGCGGACACACCATTCGCGAGCCGGTACTCCGCGGTCAGCTCCGCTGGTGTCCAACGGCGACCCAGCACGCGCATCGGAATCTCGCTGCCGTCCTCGCCGAGCGCCGTCACGGTGAAGATCGGCGCGAACGGATGCTGATACACCGTCGCCTCATCCCAGAAGCCGGGCGCGTCCAGCCACAGGGGAAACGGCGGCGCGAAGATGATGGCGTCGCCGTCGCCGAGGAACCACTTGTCGTCGCGCGCCAGAAGCTCGATCGCGTCTATCATGCGGTGGATCCCGGGAGCGCCGCTCCCGCGCCTGGACGAATGCGGGTGGTGCGGCGGCTCACGAAAGCGCGGCGATACGCTCGAGGATTTCCCGGTTGTCACGCCGCGTGCCCGGGTTCTCCTCCACGTGCGACCAGCGGATCACGCCCTCCCTGTCAATCAGAAAGTACGCACGATTGGCGAATTGCCGCATTTCCAACAGCACGCCGAATGCCTTCGCCGCGTCGCGTGTGAAGTCGGAATACAGCTCCGTCTTCATGCTGTACTTCGCCTTGAACTCGCGCAACGCGTACTTGGAATCCACGCTGATGGGCACGACCGTGGCGCCATGCGTCGCGAACTGATCGAAATCCTCCGTAAAGGAGCACATCTCGGCGGTACAGACATTCGAAAACGCGAGTGGAAAGAACGCGACGAGCACGGGCCCGCGTTGCACCAGTGAGACGAGTGATACGATCTCGCCGGTGGTCGTCGTGAGCGTCACATCGGGTGCGCGCTCGCCAGCGAGCGGAACGCGCTGAGCGGCTCCGATAGCCATGGCCTGCCTCGTCGCAGCGGTGATCGAACGAGCGCGGAAGCTATCGGACACAGACACGCGCAGCAAGCGCGCGATAGCAGGGACGGCGGCGTGCGAGTGGAGCGGAAGGGAATCGAACCCTCGACCCCCTGGTTGCAAACCAGGTGCTCTCCCAACTGAGCTACCGCCCCGTGCAACATCAAATATACTTCGACCGTCTCACGAATGGGAGAATCCATGTCGACATCGACGCTGGAATCAGCCACGGTCACACTGCGGTGCCAGTTCTGCCAGACCTGGAATCGCGTGGACGCGCGTCGCATCGCGGACCAGCCCAAGTGCGGACAGTGCGCAAAGCCGATCCTGTTGGACCGGCCGATTCCCCTGGACGACGACACCTTCGCCCGCACGATTGCCGACAGTACCATACCGGTGCTGGTGGATTTCTACGCTGACTGGTGCGGCCCGTGCAAGATGATGGCGCCCGCGATTGACGCACTCGCGACGAAGGTACGCGGCAACGCCCTGGTGGCCAAACTGGATACGGATCGCGCCAACCGCACGGCCACCGGCTTTGGCATTCGGGGGATTCCGACGGTGATCGTCTTTCGCGCCGGGAAGGAGTATCGGCGCGAATCCGGCGCCATGCCGATCGCCGCGCTCGAGGCGATGCTCGCGTAGGGACATGAGCGACAGTCCGTCGGGTCAGCCACGCTCGGGCGACGCACCCAACGACACGATACTCATTGATGCGCCCTCGCCGCGCGCGCTGTTCGTGCTCGCGCACGGTGCGGGGGCCGGCATGCGCCATCCCTTCATGGAGAACGTCGCTACCGCGTTGGCGGAACACGGGATCAGCACGTTGCGCTACCAGTTTCCGTATATGGAGACAGCCGGAGGCGTTCGGCGACCGGATCCGCCCATGGTGCTGCAGGCGCGTGTTCGCGACGCGGTAAGCCAGGGAATACTCGCGCGTCCCAACCTGCCCGTGATCGCGGGGGGCAAGTCACTGGGCGGGCGAATGACCACTGCCGCCGCCGCGCGCGGCTGGTTGACCGGCGTGCGAGGGCTGGTGTTAGTTGGCTTTCCGCTGCATCCACCCAAACGGCCATCTACCACGCGCGCTGACCATCTCGCGGCCGTCGAGCTCCCCATGTTGTTTCTGCAGGGAACGCGCGACGACCTGGCCGATCTCTCGCTGCTGCGACCGATCTGTGAGCAGCTGGCAACCGCGCGATCGTCGCACGTGACGCTCCACGTGATCGAGGGAGCCGACCACTCCTTCGGTATGCTGAAACGCTCGGGGCGTTCCGGCGCAGACGTGATTGCCGAGGTGGCGCACACTGTCTCGGCGTGGGTGACGCAGGTGGTAGCCTGACCGTGGAAATCCGGTCGTGACGGTGACGCTTACTCGTGTGCCGGCAGCGTCTCCATTGTCTCGGGGTCGTACGGCACCTGCACTTCGTCGCGGTACGGCGATGTCATGAGTGTCACGCGCATGCGCGGAAACGCGTCCATGAACGCCGCGTAGCACAGTCCCCACACGCCGAGATACAACAGAAAAACGCCGAGCTCCCAGATGCCGAACGGCACACCCGCGGGACTGGCGTAGAGCGAGGGATACACTTCCAGGTATCGGTGCAGCCACAGTCCCACGAGGCTCGCGACCGCGAAGAAGGCGAGCGTCGGGAGGAACACCTTCGCCGCGCGCGACAACAGCCCGAAGAACGGGAGCAGGAACATCAGCACGACGACGCTGATCGAGAGCTCCATCCACGGTGAGATGAGACGCAGCCGCATCCAATGCGTTTCCTCGGCCATGTTCCCATACCAGATGATCAGGAACTGGCTGAAGGTGAGGTATCCCCAGAACGCCGTGAACGCGAAGCACAGCTTGCCCAGGTCGTGGAAGTGCAGCTCGAGAATGAGGTCATGCGCCTGCAGGTGCTTGCGCCACCACATGACCAGCAGGGTGAAGCTCATGATCGCGCCCAGCCAGGCGCCCATGAACACCCACCAGCCATACAAGGTGCTCTGGAAATGCATGTCGAGCGCCATGGACATGTCGAAGGCGAGCGACGAGCACCCATAGCCGTACGCCAGCGCGAGCACGACGGCGAGCCGGCCTTGCGTGGTGTGCGTCGAGTGAATCTCGCGACGCTCCGGTCCGATGTTGCTGCGCATGCGGGCACGCAGCCCGCGAGCCCACGCCGCGCCGGATTCCGGCGACAGGCCCACGTCGAGACGCAGCGACGTCCACACGTACCACAGACCGAGAACCGTGAGGAGCCCGAACGCGAACAACACGCGCAGCGATACGAACCCGTGATCGAGGTATCGTACCTTTTCCGGCACCGGTGGCGCTTCGTGCGTCCATGGGAAAATGTGTCCCTGGCCGACGAAGAGAATCAGCAGCAGGAAGACGAACGCCACGGGGAGAAACGCGACGTATCCCTCGAGGAAGCGAATGATAGGGCGGGACCAGCGCGCCGTGGCAATGCGTTGCACGGCAACAAACACGACGCCGGCGGTGGAGATCAGCGTAAAGAAAAGCCAGTTCACATGGAAAGCGCGCCAGGCGCGATCCGGATTC
>JANNOC010000179.1:0-1836 GCA_031398865.1 Gemmatimonadota bacterium
CCACGCACCAGGAGCACGTTTGCTGCTCGATCAAGCTCGGCGCGCGCGCGTCGAGCCCGTTCGGATCTGCGTGCGCCGCATGAGCCTCCCTGACACGACCGATCTCCTCGTCGTGGGGCTGGGCCCCGCAGGAAGCCGTGCGGCGTGCATTGCGGCGCGCGCGGCTTTGCGCGTGCTGGCGCTGGACCGCAGGCAGCGCGCTGGAGAGCCGGTGCAGTGCGCCGAGCTCGTGCCCGCACTTTTGAATCAGGAGGTCACGGACCTCGCGCGCTACACGGTGCAACGCATCGGCGCGATGGAGACCTATATCGAAGGCGGCGCGCGCGAGGTGACGCCGGATTTCCCCGGCGCGATGATCGACCGCGCTCGATTGGATGCTGCGCTCGTGGACGAAGCCTGCGATGCCGGCGCGCATTGCCGCTACGGCGTGGCGCTCGCCGCTGTCGGGCACGATGGCCTCGTGCAATTGAGCGACGGCACGCGTGTGCGCGCGCGCGCAATCGTGGGCGCTGATGGCCCGCGCTCGCGCGTGGGCCACGCCGTGGGCCGCATCAACCGCGCGCTTGTCGAGACGCGACAGGTGACGGTTGCGCTCGCACGCCCGCACCATGCGACGGACATTTTCCTGTCATCGGACATTCCGGGCGGCTATGCATGGCTTTTCCCGAAGGCCGGCGTCGCTCACCTGGGAGTCGGTGTCGCGCCGTGGGCACGCGCGCGCCTTAAGCCACTGCTCGAGAGCCTGCATGAAAGACTCGTCTGCGAAGGACGCATCGGACGCGAAGTCCTGCGCCGGACCGGCGGTGCGATTCCCGTCGGCGGCATGCTGGACCCGACGGCCTGGCTGAGTGACATACCGGTGCTGCTCGCCGGCGACGCCGCCGGGCTCGCGCATCCGGTGACGGGGGCAGGCATCGCCGCGGCGGTCCAGTCCGGCGCGCTCGCGGGCGAGGCAGCGGCAGCGTGGCTCGGCGGGGACAGGGACGCGCTCGCTCGCTACCACGAAGAGCTTGCTGCGCTGTTCGGTCCGGCACTAAGACGCGGGCTCGCGCGGCGGGAAGAGTTGCTTGCCGCGCACCGCAGCGCCGGCGGCGCGAAGCCCGAAGCGCTGCGGCGCGGCTGGATCGCTTATCCGCAATACTGGGCCGCGTGATGATGAGTCCGCGCAACACGGGGGGTTGACGATGGCATGCGTGAAGCCGCAGAGCACTGAGCTCCCGAGCGAAGGCCCTGGCGGGCTCGATTACAGCCCCTTCGCGGCGATGCAGCCGCGTGCGTTCGGTGCAGTGCCGAAAGCCCTGCGCAACGGCGCCCGGGTGAAAGCCCACAACATCGCGCCATCCGGGGCGTACATCCCCGACGTCAACATTCTGACACCGCACATGCGCTCGCCCGAGTACGTGCAGATGTCGCGAGCAGCCGGGATCACGCTCGGCATCGTGCCGGGCAAGATGTACCGCTGCGACTGCACGCGGTGTCTCAATCTGCTCCTCACCTATCCCGAAGGCTGCCGGGCGAACTGCGCCTACTGCGGGCTCGCGCGCCACCGCGAAGCGGAACGCGACTACGCCGACCGCAACTTCATCCGTGTGGACTGGCCTGCCGTGCCGCTGGCGAGCGCGATCGACATCGTCGCGCGCGATGGCGAGCAGACGCCGTTTCACCGCATGTGCATCAGCATGATCACGCATCCGCGATCGGATGCCGATACGGTGACCGTGCTCGAAGCCTGGACCCGGCGCATCCCGCCCGAGCGCGTACCGGTATCCATCCTCTCCAACCCCACCACGATGGCGCGCGCCGACGTCGTGCGCCTGAAGGACCTCGGCGCCGATA
>JANNOC010000226.1:0-4004 GCA_031398865.1 Gemmatimonadota bacterium
CCTGACTTTACGGGGCCGTGCGAGTGCCGCAAGCCGGGGGTGGCCCTCTTCGAGCAGGCCATTCGTGAGTTGACTCTCGACGCGTCGCGCTCGGCCTTCGTCGGCAACCGGCTCCACGACGTGCTGCCCGCGCGACACTTCGGCGGCCGTGGTATGCTCGTGCCCTCGCTGGACACGCCCGCGGAAGAATGCACGGAGGCGGCGCTGGTCGCGGAAGTCGCGCACTCGCTGGGCGAAGCGTTGCGCCGCGCGTTCCCCTCCTGAACGCCGCGCCCCTCTTCCACGAGAGGACGAGCCGGGATAGAATCGGCTCGATGAGATCACGCATCGCGGTGCTGGCCTCCGGCAGCGGCTCGAATCTGCAGGCGCTCCTGGAGCATCTCGACGAGCGGGGGGAGCAGCGCGGAGGCGACGTCGTGCTGGTCGTCTCCAACCGCCGTGATGCGGGCGCGCTCGCCCGGGCGCGCGACCGGAACATCGCAAGTGTGGCGCTCGCGGCAAACGCGGACGAGAACGCGCTCGACGCGTTGCTGCGGGAGCAGGACGTCGACCTCGTTGTGCTGGCGGGGTATCTCACGCTGGTGCCGCCCGCGCTGGTCCGTCGCTTTCGCGGGGCCATGCTCAACGTGCACCCCGCGCTGCTGCCGGCGTTCGGTGGTCCCGGGATGTACGGCCGGCGCGTGCACGAGGCCGTCTTGCAGGGCGGCGCACGTGTGAGCGGCGTGACGGTGCATTTCGTGGATGAGGTATACGATCACGGCGCCATCATCGCGCAGTGGCCCGTCCCCGTCTTCGAGGAGGATTCCGCGGACACGCTGGCCGCGCGCGTGCTGCGGGTCGAACACGTCCTGTTTCCCCGCGTCGTGGATGCCGTCGCCGCCGACGCCATCGTCCTCGACGACGACAGTCGCGTGCGTGGCGCGTTCCTCACCGGACCGCAGGGGTGGGCGTTCTCTCTTCCGCGCGATGCCACGCGTCTCACTGCCGACATCGAGTCCGCGCTGGCGCGCTGATCACTGATGCCTCGCGCACTGCTTTCGGTGTCCGACAAGTCCGGTCTCCCCGACTTCGCGCGCGGCCTCGCCGCGCTCGGGTGGGAGCTGGTGTCGACCGGCGGCACGGCTCGGGCGCTGCGCGAAGCCGGACTGATGCCGCGCGACATCAGCGACCTCACGGGCTTCCCCGAGATGCTGGACGGTCGCGTCAAAACGCTGCATCCGGTGGTGCATGGCGGATTGCTCGCACGCCGCGACGTGCCCGCGCACATGCAGGCGATCGCGGAGCATGCTATCGAGCCGCTCAATCTCGTCGCGGTCAACCTGTATCCATTTCGCGAGACCGCGTCGCGAGCGAATGTGGACGCCGCCGAGGTGATCGAGCAGATCGATATCGGTGGTCCCTCCATGCTGCGCTCCGCGGCCAAGAATTTCGACGCGGTGACGGTCGTGGTCGATCCCGCCGACTATCCGCGCGTGCTGGCGGCGCTTCAGGCCGAGGACGACGACCTCGACTTGCGGAGACTCCTGGCCGCGAAAGTGTTCGCACACACGGCGGCGTACGACGCCGCGATCGCCGCGTGGTTCGCGGAGCAGCGCGACGAACTCTTTCCCGAGCACGCGAGCATCGCGCTTCAGCGCGTGCAGACACTGCGCTACGGTGAGAACCCCGGGCAGCGCGCCGCGTTCTATGTCGAGCGGCAGAACCATGGGCTGGCGGGGCTCGTGCAGAGAGGAGGCAAGGAACTGTCGTTCAACAATCTGCTGGATCTCGAGGGCGCGCTGGTCGCCAGCGATCCCTTCGCGACCGAGATCTGCTGCGCCATCGTCAAGCACACAACGCCCTGCGGCCTCGCCACCGGGACGAGCGCGACCGAGGCGTATCGCAAGGCGCTCGCGTGCGACCCCGTGTCGGCGTTCGGCTCGGTGATCTCGTTCACGGTGCCGGTGGACGCGGAGGCGGCGGAAGCGGTGTCTAGCCTGTTCGTCGAGTGCATCGTCGCCCCGGAGTTCGACGACGCGGCGATCGAAATCCTCGGCAGAAAGAAAAACTTGCGCGTGCTGCAGGGTGCGGCGCGGTGGTCGCCCGGCGCGCTCGACTACAAGCGCGTGCGCGGCGGAGTGCTCGCGCAGGAGCGCGCGCCCATTCCTACCTCGGAGGAAGGCTGGAAGGTGGTTACCACTCGGGAGCCGACCGCTGAGGAGCGTGACAATCTGCTGTTCGCCTGGCGCGCCGTGGCGAGCGTCAAGTCCAACGCCATCGTGCTTGCGCGCGACGGCGCAACGGTGGGAATTGGCGCGGGTCAGATGTCCCGCGTGGACGCCGCGTTTCTCGCCGTGCACAAGGCGCGCGCCGCGGGGCATGATACCAGCGGCGCCGTACTCGGATCAGACGCATTCTTCCCGTTCCGCGACGGCATCGACCAGGCCGCCGAGGCAGGTGTGCGCGCGATCGTCCAGCCAGGCGGCTCCGTGCGCGACGCGGACGTCAGCGCGGCCGCGATCGAGCATGGCATCGCGATGGTGTTCACGGGCCAGCGGTTGTTCCGGCACTAGCGGGCAACTATCGGTGCGCCACCACTGACGAATCGGATGGTGTCGCTTCCGCGTCGGAATGCCCCGTATCGTTGCTTCATCTCCACCCGATAGACATCTTTCACGCTTGCTCTCGCCCCGCCCGACCTGGACGGGGCGTGCCGTGTCCCACAGTCTCTCCCATGTCGACTTCCGTTTCGTCCGTGGATTCCGCGGCCGCGGACCGCACCGCGCGCGCCGCTCGCAAGGGCGCTGTCGCCGGCCCAACCGGTGGCGCGTTGGACCTGCGTCCGTCCTACCTGGCGGCCGGTATCGCCGCGCTGGCGGTCTTCCTGCTGTACCTCGTGACGCTGTCGCCGTCCACGGCGATGTGGGACACGAGCGAATACATCGCGGCGGCCTATGTGATGGGACTGCCGCACCCGCCGGGCAATCCGTTCTTCGTCCTCCTCGGGCGGGTGTTCACGCTGCTGCCGATCGCGCCTTCCGTCGCGATGCGCATCAACATTCTGGCGGCCTTGTGCAGCGCGGTGTCCGCCGGCATGTGGTTCCTCATCACGGAGCGCGTGCTGGTGAGCTGGTTCCCGCAGCGCTGGCAGCGCATCACCGGTGGAGCGCTTGCCGCGCTGTTGGGGGCCACGGCGTTCACGGTATGGAGTCAATCCGTCGTCAACGAAAAGGTGTACACGGTCTCGCTGGTGGGGATCGCGATCGTTGCGTGGCTCACGGTGCGCTGGTGCGACGAGCCGGACGGCCCGAAGGCTGACAAGATTCTCGTGCTCCTCGCGTACCTCACCGGGTTGGGGTACGCCAATCACATGGGCGGACTGCTCGCGCTTCCCGCGATCGGCGTCGCGGTTCTGGCGCGCCGGCCGGCGACGATCCTGCGCTGGAAGCTGCTGCTCGCGTGTGCGGCAGCGCTCGTGTTCGGCGTCACGCCATTCGCGACGCAGCCGATCCGCGCGGCGTACTTCCCCGCCATCAACGAAGGGGAACCCACCGGGTGCGTGACGGAGATCCAGGTCGGCTGCACGTTCAGTACGGCGACCAAGGATCGCTTCATGTACAACTTCAACCGCCAGCAATACGGGAAGCCGGCGTTAGGCGATCGGCAGGCCCCTCTGGCGGCACAAGTGCAGATGTGGTGGCTGTACTTCAAGTGGCAGTGGATTCGCGACGCGCACCTGGAGCGCCCCGGTACTCAAACCTTTCTCGCGGTCATTTTCCTGCTTCTGGGGCTCCTCGGCGGCTACGTCCACTGGCGACGCGATCGCGCCTCGTTCTGGTTTTTCGGGCCGCTCGTCTTCACGATGACGCTGGCGCTCGTGTACTACATGAATTTCAAGTATGGGTATTCGCAGGCGCCCGAGCTGGGCGAGACGGTGCCTCGCGAGGTCCGCGATCGAGACTATTTCTACCTGTGGAGCTTCTCCGCCTGGGGCGTGTGGGCGGCGCTCGGTCTGCTCTTCGTGT
>JANNOC010000233.1:0-11224 GCA_031398865.1 Gemmatimonadota bacterium
AGTTGCCCACCACCAGACGCGTTTTTCGGCAAGGTCGCACCGAGGCTCATGTTGATGACATCCGCTCCGACATCGGTGGCGTAGATGATACCAGCGATGATATTGCCGAACGTTCCACTGCCCGATGCGTTGAGGACTTTGACAGCGATGAGGGTCGCGTGCGGTGCGACGCCGGAAACCCCGAAGCCGTTGGCCACAACGATTCCGCCCACGTGCGTGCCATGGAAATGGTCATCCCGCCACGGCGGCCCGGGGACCGGACTGATGCTCGGCGTGAAAGCCCTGCTCGCCGCCATGTCGATGAGCCCAGCCTGGTCGAGATGCTTGTCGTCGAGGCCGGTGTCGAGGATGGCGACGCGAACCCCGGGGGCCCGCGCGCCCGCCGCCCATGCTTTCTGAGCCTCGATCTGCCGCATGTTCCACTGGTGCGACACGAAGAACGCGGCTGTCGCCGGGTTGTGGGACTCGGCGGCGACGCCGTTGTACTCGATGGATGACGCCTCGACGTCGGAAGGCGACGGAACCCATTGCAGGGAGAGATCCCGTTCGACCTGGCCGTTGCCGCGCGCCAGGTCCTGTGCCGCCGCGTCGGACAAGCCGGTCGTGACGACGATTCCAATCGCTCCGATGGAGTGGACGACCGACCCACCAGCCTGGGCGACCGCGTCTTCGAACCCGCCTGGTATGCTCGAGTTCATCAGGAAGACGTGCTCGCTGGTCTGAGTATCACCTATCTGAAAGGTGACGCTCGGCGGCGCTTCGGCGGGAGCGACAGGAACAGTGGCTCCGTAGCGGTCGCATCCGCTCGCGAGCGCGATCAACGCAAAAAGGAGGAATGCCCGATGCCGTGCGTGGTGAGGACGCATTACGACTCCCGTAGTCTGAGATGGGGACAGGGCGAGACGGAGAAATGAGAGGGAATACTGCGAGGAACAGTCCAGCGCGTCAAGAATTGCTGCTATGGACTGCAGTGCGCACGTTTCGGGTCGCTATCGCGAAACGCACGGTGGCACCAGCGTGGACCGTCTCCCTTCACGAGCCCACTCCCTTGAGGCGCGACGCGTCGGCCGGATCGAATGCGTCACGCAACCCATCGCCCAACAAATTGAATCCCAGCACCGCGACGCTGATGACGAGTCCCAGGTACAGCATCAGTTGCGGCGCGGTAAAGAAAAAGTTGCGTCCGTCGTTGAGCATGGCACCCCATTCCGGTGTCGGCGGCTGCGCGCCAAGTCCGAGAAAGCTGAGGCCCGAGATGGCCAACACCAGTTCTCCCATCTCGAGCGACGCCAGCACTGCCACGGCGGGCAGAATGCTCGGCAGAATGTGGACGACGACGATACGACGGTCTGTGGCGCCGGGTGCACGGGCGGCGTCCACGAACCCACGCTCGCGCAGCGCGAGCATCAGGCCCCGCACCACGCGCGCGTAGCCCACCCACCAGATGCTCGCCAGCCCGATCATCAAGCTTCCGATTCCAGGCCCGAGCGTCCCGACGATGGCGAGGCCGAGGAGCAAACTCGGCACACTGAAAATCGCGTCCACGAGTCGCATCAATACGTCGTCGATCAGACCGCCGAAGTAGCCCGCCGCAACACCGACCGCGACGCCGGCGGACATGATGAAAATTGTCGCAACGAGCACGATCCCGAGTGACCAGCGCGCCCCGTGGATGAGCCGGCTCAGCACGTCGCGTCCCAGGTTGTCGGTGCCGAGCCAGTGCCTCGCGCTCGAATCGGCGAATCCACGTGCGGGATCGACGAGCGTGGGATCGAGCGGCGCGAGCCACGGAGCCAGTAGCGCAACGATGGCGAGCGCCGCCACAATGACGAACCCGACCACTGTCGAGCGGCGAAGGCAGCACATGTCAGCACGGCAGCGGCGCCCATTCATCGCGAACGACCAAGCAGCGAGCTATGCCGTCGGCAACTTGCCGCCCCGATAGACACGCCTGAGCTTACGCGCATGTCTTCCCCGCGAACCGTTCCTGCATGTCGCTGACGACGCGCATGCTGCTCGCGCTCGTCGCGGGTCTCGGCACGGGAATCCTGGCGACCGCATTCAAGGATGCCGGCGGTGGAGTGGTGATTCTCGTCGCCGACCCGGTTGGCAGCCTCTGGGTGAATGCGCTCCGGATGACGCTCATCCCGCTGGTCGTCTCGCTGTTAATCAGCGTGATCGCGTCGCTCCCCGACGCACGATCGACCGGCCGGCTTGGCGGGCGGGCGATGGTGATCTTCACCGTCCTTCTCTGCGCGACCGGTATCGTGAGCATGCTCATTGGCCCGGCCCTCGTGGCGATGCTGCCGATCGATGCGTCGACGACCGCGGCGCTCCAGACCGTCAACGCAGGAGCGGTGCTCACCAATGCGACGCGGATGCCGAGCATCGCGCAGACGCTGATCGACATCGTTCCGGCGAACCCGATCCGCGCCGCGGCCGATGGAAGCATGCTGCCCCTCGTGGTGTTCTCGCTCGCATTCGGCGGCGCCGCGACGCGCATACCGACCGAGCGGCGCGAGGCGCTCGTGCGGTTCTTCCGCGCCAGTGCCGACGCAATGCTGGTGATCGTCGGATGGGTGATCGCGGTCGCTCCGTTAGGTGTCTTTGCGCTCGCCATTGGTCTCGCGGCGCGCATCGGACTCGCGGCGATCGGCGCGATCGCGGGCTACATCGTGATCCTCAGCGGCGTCATCATCCTCGTCACGCTGCTGCTGTACGGCGCCGCGGTAATTGGAGGAGGCATTCCGCTGGCACGCTTCGCCCGCTCCGTCGCGCCGGGTCAGGCTGTGGCGTTCAGCGCGCGCTCCTCGCTGGCCGCGCTCCCCGCGCTCGTCGAGGGCGCACGCTGGCTCGCGCTACCGCCGGTCGTGACGAGTTTCGTTCTGCCGCTCGCGGTCTCCACGCTCCGGCTCTCCACGCCAATCATGTGGTCAATCACGCTGCCGTTCCTTGCCCGGCTCTACGGCGTCGAGCTGGGAAACGCGGAGCTCGCCCTTCTCGTGATGAACGGAATTCTGCTGAGCTTCAGTATTCCCGGGCTCCCGAGCGCGAGTCTCTTTCTCATGGCGCCGTTCCTCACGGGCCTCGGGATTCCCGCCGAGGCGCTGGGGATCGCGATCGCGGCCGACGCCATCCCCGACCTGTTCAAGGGCGTGCTCAACGTCACCGGTCACATGGCCTCCGCGACGATCGTCGCGCGCAACGTACCCGCCGAGGCGATCGCGCAGGTGCCCCAGGTCGACGCGGCCGTCCCGACATGAGATTCCCGCGGTGGTGAACTGCTCAGCGCCCTGGGCGTGCTTCAGGCGAGGCGCGATTCTGGATGTATGTGGCGGCGCGTCCGATGGGTGATCACATTGTCGAAAATCTCATGGAGGGAACATGTTGCTGATCAGAGAAATCATGTACTGCAAGCCAGGCAAGGTGCGCGCAATGGTGGCGGGAATGCATCGTATCGCGGGCTCACGTCCACGGGTTGCATGGGCGAACGCGTACGTCAGTCGCAGGCGCTCGGAGGCGCGTGATGACCTCGAGGAGTCACTACCTCAACAGACAATTCATCGCTTCAGCTCCATCACCCAGACGTCCGCCTCCCAATCGGCGCGAGTGAAGAACATGCGCTTGCCGTCCGTCGTGAACTCCCAGCGGCCGAAGCGCGCATCCGGCTGATCCCTGAGCACCAGGCGCGGTGCACCGCCTTTGACCGGGATCGCATAGATCGACGTGTTGCTTGAGCTAGCGACGGATACATACAGCGTCTCGGAATTCGTCCCCGCATACCTGACCGACATGGGGGCTCCTCCGAGCGCCCTGCTGTCCGCGAGAATCCGGGGTTGGCCGCCGTCGAGCGGCACCATGGCGACCCCTCCACTGAGAGTCAGCACGACGAACCTGCCGTCCGGAGAGAATCGCGGCCCGGCGCTGCGCGAATCGCCTGCAAGGAGTTTTTCGGAGTGCCCAAGGCTTATGGGCGCGGACCATGTTCCGCTCGCGTCGCGTGTGGCCAGGTTCGCCCTGTTTGCCCGGGCGTCCTCCGCATAGTACACGATGTGCCGGCCGTCACGCGAAAAGTGGGGCCCAAAATCCTCGTCCTTGCCCGACGTGACCTGTCGCTCGGCGTTTCCGTCAACGTTGGCGACGTAGATATCTCGCGTTCCGTTCCGCGTCGTATGGAAGGCGATCTCCCGGCCGTCCGACGACCAGTCTGGCGCGAAGTCATTGGCGGGGTTCGTGGTCAGCTGAATCGGCTCGCCTCCATCAACGCGAAGCGTGTAGATATCGAAGTTGCCGCCACGGTCGGAGTCGTACGCGAGCCACTGGCCGTCGCTCGACAGACTCAGCGCTTCGATGTGTTGATTCTCACGCGTGATCTGCCGGGCGGACGTGATGAGCGACGCGCTCGTGGACATCGGTACGACGAAAATGTTGGAAAAGTTGCGCACGACGTCGTAGGCCATCCGACTCCCATCGGCGGACAGGCTGATCCAATACGACCCTAACGACGTGGTGATCCGAGTCGCGGGACCTCGCGGGCGGCCGTCGGGGGTGACGGGCAATTGATACACGTCGCGGGTGCCGCCGACATTCGACACGAACAGCACGTTGCTACCGTCCGGCATCCACAGGGGACTGAGATTCACGTGCGTTGAATCGGAGATGCGCGTGGGTTGTGCGCCCCCCACCGGAAGGGTCCACAGGATGTTGCCTGACACATTGGTCAGCTGTGGAATGCGCCCTTCGCTGTACAGCAGGACTTTCTGATCGGGCGACAGCATCGGTGAATGCAGAAACGTCCCTTCAGCCAGGGTGCGCGCATTCCCGCTTTCCAACGACTGCGCCTTGATGGCGCGCTGGTCTCGCGTGGTGTACACGATCTCCTTGCCATCGGGCGACCACGAATGCGTCCCGCCAGCGTCGATGGTGCGCCGAGGCGACCCGCCCGTGAGGGAAGGCACCACATAGATCGCTCCGTCCGCGACGAACGACACGCGGGAACCGTCCGGGGACCACCGTGGATAGGCGTGATCCCCAGCGAGGTCGCCCGTGAGCATGCTCGCTCGTCCCCCATCCATCTGTCTGACAAAGATCCTGTTGCCTCCCGGTGCCTCCGCCGCGTACGCGACCAGCTTTCCGTCGGGGGAGATCGCGGGCATCATCTCCAGGTCCGGTCCGATGGCGACCGGCGTCGTCCTCCCCACCGAGAATGGCGTCACGGCTGTCGCACGATTCCACAGCTGCGAGGCGAGCAGGACGACCACCGCCGCGGTCGCCGCGAGTGCGATCCACTTCGGGCTGGAGCCCTTCATCGCGCTCCGTCGCTCGCCGGTGGGAGTCGTCCCCCCACTCGGGGTCGTCGAGATTGCGTCCAGCGTCGCGAGCAGTTCGTCCGCGCTCTGCGGGCGATCACCAGCCCGCTTCTCGAGGCACTTCATCACCAGCCCGGCCAGCGGCGGTGGCACGTTCGGCCGGCGCTTGAGCAGGGACTCGGGCACCTCGGTGACATGCGCGGAAAGCATCTGCTGCGGTGAGCGCCCGCCGAAGGGACTGGTGCCTGTGATCAGCTCATACGCGAGACACCCGAACGAGTAGATGTCCGCGCGATGGTCGACGCGCGGATCCGCGCTCGCCTGCTCCGGCGACATATACGCCGGAGTGCCGAGGGCAATACCTAACGAGGTGATGCCGGCTTGTGGGTGGCGGCCATCCGTCCCCGCGACATCCACGGCTTTCGCCACCCCGAAGTCGGTCACGACCGCGACCCCGCCCGACACGATCACGTTGTCCGGCTTGATGTCACGATGCACGACGCCTTCGCCATGGGCGTACGCGAGGGCCGCGGCGACATCGCGCAGCAGGTGAACGGCTTCATTCACCGACATGTCACTGCTGCGCGCGAGTCGCGCACGCAGCGACTCGCCCTTGACGAAGGGCATCGTATAGAAGGGGAGACCGTCGCTCTGCCCCGCGCTCAGCACCGGAACGATGTGCGGGTGCTGCAGCCGCGCGATGACCTGGATCTCTCGCTTGAAGCGCTCGACGCTTACCCCCGCCGCCATCTCGGCGGGGAGCATCTTGACCACGATCTTGCGGCCGAGCGTGTTGTCGTCGGCCACGAAGACGCGCGACATCCCGCCGCCGGCCAGCTCGCGCTCGAGCGTGTAGGCGTCGCCGAGCGTGGTCTGCAGCTTGTCTCGGAGACCGTCGGACATCGCGAGTGAGTGTCTCAGCTTGCCGGGGAAACGGCGTGCGGCGTGCTACAAAGTATCGTCGGGCGCACAGGCGGGCCAGACTTCAGCTTCCCTCGTAATGCACCGCGCTCGGCTACGGGCGCGCTGGTTACCGCGCGCCGCCGATGGAGTCAATGACGACCGTTCCGGCGTCCGCCTGGACCGGATAGGACTCCCGCACCGGCCCCACGAACCACACGCGGACCCACTGCCCGACGCGGAGGGCGTTGAAGTCGGCGCGCCCGGTCGCGGCGGCCCCGAACACCGCCGTGCCCTGCGTGATCCGGACGACCGCCTTTGCCGAGCCGGCGGTATCCGCTGGTCGGGCTTCGACGCGGACGCTGCCAATGCGCTCGCCGGAGCGATCCACCGCGGTGACTCGTCCGGCGATCGACGCAGGCCCGCTCGGCATCCCGGCCTCCGGCTCGATGCACGCGGCGGTGAGGGCGAGGGCCGCGGCAAGTGAGAAAAGCGTGCGCGTCACGGTCACGGGCGGCCCGGCGGTCGAGGTGTCAGTCGCAGTAACTCACCCTTGTCGCCGTCGACGAGCAGGAGCACGGCGCCATCGGCCGCTTCGATGACGTCGCGAATGCGCTTGCCCACTTTGATGGTTTCGACGGCGGAGACGCGATTGCCATCGAGGGTGAGCCGGAGCAACGCCATCGACGACAGACCGCCCATCAGTGCGTTACCGCGCCACTGCGGGATGCGGCGACCCGAATAGAACAGGAGCCCCGACGGCGACACGGACGGATTCCACGATTGGACGGACGCCTCGAACTCCTTGTTCGTGATGTGATCGGGAACCTGGCTGCCATCGTAGTTGTCGCCGTTGCTGACGAGATGCCAGCCGTAGTTGCGGCCGGGAATGATGACGTTGACCTCATCGCCGCCCGCCGGTCCCATCTCGTGAATCCAGAGTTGCTTCGACGCGGGATTGATCGCCGCGCCCAGCGGATTGCGATGGCCTACCGACCAGACATCGCCGCTTGCGCCTTGCCTGGTGACGAACGGATTGTCGTTAGGAATCGTTCCGTCGGAATTGATACGAATGATTTTCCCGACACTGCTTGCCATGTCCTGAGCGGGGTCGAAGCGCATCCGGTCGCCGGAGGTAATGAACAGCTTGCCGTCGGGAGCGAACACCAGGCGCCCACCGAAGTGACCGCGTCCGATCATCTTTGGCGTCTGCCGCCAGATCACCTGCACATTGCGCAGTTGATTGCCGTCCAGCTGGCCGCGCGCCACGGCCCCGCCCTTCAACTGCGTGTCCGTCGTGTCGACGAATGTGCCAAACCGCGGATCACCGGTCTCGCGCGCGCCCGGCGGCTGTTGCTCCGCGAGCTCCGTATAGGAGACATACACCATTCCATTGCGCGCGAAGTCGGGGTCGACCGCGACATCGAGGAGCCCGCCCTGATCGCGGTACCCCACGGTCGGTACGCCGGTGATCGGGGGCGATAACTTTCCGCGCGCGTAGATGCGCAGGCGGCCCGGCTTCTCGGTAATCAGAAGACGGCCGTCCGGCAGATACGCCATCCCCCACGGATGTTCGAGCTGCGCGAGTCGCACCAGGGTGACGCTGCCAGACTGCGTCTTCAGGACGTTCCCCGCGCTGGAGTTCGTCGCCTGCGCCGATACATGCGATGCGGCAAAAAACGCCGCCGCGGCTATTGCCCGGATCATTCTGGTCATGCGGCCTCCGCCGATCGCCTCGTGTATTCCACTGCCCGTCCCCATGCACGCGGGCGCAGCAATCGTGCCGGCAGCGCACGTTATACCACAGTGACTCAGAGCTCGAACAGCTCGGCCAGGACCTGGAGAACCGTACGGAGGGTCGCCGGGGTCACGGATCCGAGCCGTTTCCGCAGCCGCACGTGATCGACAGTTCGAAGTTGATCCAGGACAATATGCGCCGATTTGCCACTGAATCGACACGCGACACGATAGGGATACGGATGCCTACCGGTGGTCAGGGGCGCGACGATGGTGGTGCTCAGATGGTGGTTCAACTCGTCCGGAGAGATCACGAGACAGGGGCGCGTCTTGCGGATCTCACTGCCGCGCACGGGGTCACGTTCGACGAGAAACACCTCCCCGCGACTCGGCACCCGTGCGAGGGGCCCTACCGCCATTCCCACTCCGCTTGATCGAACTGAGTTGCGCCGCTGGCCTCGAGCCGGTCGTGGCCAGCCGCGTGTGCCCGCTGGGCTGCTTCTGCCCATCCGGCGCGCGCCTTTCGAGGTGCGGCGATGACAATCTGGCCCGTCTCGACGCGAAGCTCGACTTCCTCCGCAAGCCCCGCTTGCTCAATCATGAGCTTGGGAAGGCGAACCCCTTGGGAATTACCGATACGGACAATTTTGGAGCGCATGGGGTACCCGGAGAATGGACTTACAATGTAGGCCCACTCTTCTCGCGGCGCAAGCAGCCGGTTGTGGTATAACGCCCAAGCTCAGTTGGTATGAAGCAGCTGGACCCCCACGGCGACGTGGGGGCAGTGTATGCCCCACAGGTGTACACGCGGTCAGTGCCGCAACAACCAACCGGGGGGCCAGCCAGTGGATAGCATAGGCATCGATCTCCACAAGCGCGAGAGCCAGCTCTGCATCCTCACCGCGGACGGGGAGCTGATCGAGCGCCGGATCACGACGAGCCGCGAG
This sequence comes from Gemmatimonadota bacterium, assembly GCA_031398865.1. Lineage (GTDB taxonomy): Bacteria > Gemmatimonadota > Gemmatimonadetes > Gemmatimonadales > Gemmatimonadaceae > JANNOC01. Next base: position 8,894 of record JANNOC010000233.1, read on the forward strand.
CGCTTCGCCGCGGTGCTGGGCGGGCGTCCGCCCGCGCGCATCCTGCTCGAGGCCTCGACCGAGAGTGAATGGGTGGCCCGGCACTTGGAGTCGCTGGGCCACGCGGTCATCGTGGCGGATCCGGGGTTCGCCGCGATGTACGCGACCCGCTCCAAGCGGGTGAAGACGGACAAGCGGGATGCGCGCACGCTCTGCGACGCGCTGCAGCTCGGGGCGTACCGCGCAATCCACCGCGCGAGCGATGCGCAGCGGCACCTGCGCGCGCAGCTCGTCGTGCGCGACGCGTTGGTGCGGACCCGCACGCGCTATGTGGCGATCCTCAAGGCCTTCGTCCGACGGGAGGGACTCCGGATCCCGAGCGGGGACGCGGAGCACACGGTGGCGAAGCTGTGCGCGTTGCCTCTGCCGCCCCACGTACTCGTCGAGCTCGCGCCCCTGGTCGCGCTCTGGGCGCCGCTCGCTGCCGAGATCGCCGCCGCCGACGCGCGCCTCCTCGCGCTCGCGCAGAACCATCCCGTGGTCACACGCCTTCGCACCATGCCGAGCATCGGTCCGGTGACGGCGATCGCGTTCGTCGCCGCGCTGGACGACGTGACGCGGTTCCACAGCGCGCACCAGGTCGCGGCGTATCTCGGCGTGGTCCCGAGCGAGTACAGCTCGGGCGATCACCGGCTCCGGGGCCGCATCACGAAACGCGGGGACGCGCGGATGCGCTGGCTCCTGGTCGAGACGGCCTGGCGCATCCTGCGCTCGAGCAACCCGGATCTGGCTGGCCTTCGCGCGTGGGGGCAGCGGATCGCGCAGCGACGCGGGACGCGGATCGCGACCGTTGCCCTCGCGCGCCGCGTGGCGGGCATCCTCTACGCCATGTGGCGGGACGAGGCGCCCTACCACCCGATTCCCCGGCAGGAGGCCGCTGCCTAACGCGAACCAGACGGCGGTCCTCGCCGCTGCGATGATCGGGGTGACTGACTTGGGGCGTGGTAAGCGCGATGCAGCTGATGGCCGCGGGTGAGGCCGAAGCTCAGTTGTGGCGCCGCCCGTCCCTCTCCGTACTGCCACCTGCGCCGGCGCGTCGTCCTCGCTGACGACCGAGCGCGAACAGAAGCCTGAGCAGCATCTCGAGATCGCGGCGCTCCACCAGAGAACCCTGACCCCGTCGCGCCGACGCTGGTCTTGACACCGTGCGCCGCTTCACAGAAGCTGCAGGCACACTACCACCATTGCGACGGAGCCGCATCCAAACGTGGTTGTCAGCTGGAACGCACGTTAGACGGCAGCGAGTTGCTCAAGCACACCTCCATCTTCGGATTGTAGCGCGAGCGAGGACTGAGCAGGAATTCCGATCCGGAAGTGACTTCACGTTTCACAGAGACCATCGCGCGACGCCTTGGCGCAGCGGTTTCCTGCAAAGGTATTCTGGCCCATTCCGTCCCACTCGATGTCGAAGGCGCTGTTATTCTGCAGAGCGTTGTTCCTGATCACCGCCTCACTGGAGCCGGTAACGTCGATCCCGACTCCGTAGCCTACTGGGCGGGGCTTTCCCGCAAGCTTAAAGCCGGTGTGATTCGTTATGCGGTTTTTCTCGACCAGCGTGCCATTTGTAGCGCGGTTCATGACTCCCCAGACGCCCCCGTCACGGAGCTCGTTGTCCACGACCTGGTTGCCGGATCCCGCGCGGTGAAGCATTACCGCTGCAAACGGATTCCCATAAATCACGTTGCGGCGGATGATATTCCGTTCCGCCACCCCCGTGGAGAGCGCTGCACTCGTCTCGATATGGACGCCGCAGCCGGTGCCTACCCGACCTGGCTCGTCGGGATCGTTGCCGTAGAAGTTGTTCCTCTCCACCACATTATGTGAGGAGTTGAAGAGGCTGATGCCCATCATGTCGGTCCTGGTCACCACGTTCTGCTCAATCCGGTTCCTGTGCGCGTTCACCAGGAGGAACCCCTCGCCAATGCCCGACATTGCGCCCACGCCGAAGTCCCTGACCGTGAAACCGAGGATTATCACGCCAGCGACATCGCGGAGGAAGAAGCCCGCTCGCTCGGGGCAGAGCGGCTCCAGCGCAAACTTGCAGGTCCCTGCGGTCTGCTGCGTGTGATTTCCCTGCAGGATGACCTTTCCCTCACCGCCACCGGCGAGGATCTGTAGGTTGTTCCTTGCTGCACCTGTGATCACCACCGTACCAAGGTAGGTGCCCGGGCTCACCAGAATCCGGTCGCCGGGCGTCGCTGCCGTGACGGCCGCTTGAATGGTGTTGTACTGCGCGGGCACCCGCAGAACATGGCTCGGGGCCGGCAGGCTGGCATAGGGATCGACGCGTGT
>JANNOC010000252.1:0-3829 GCA_031398865.1 Gemmatimonadota bacterium
CAAACTCTCCCCGCGCAAATAGGCCGAGTGCAAACCGCCAAGATTGAAATGAGGGAAGTTGAGGCCATTCACCGCCAGCTCATAGGGTCGAGCGATTTCGAGCCGCTCCACGCTGTTTGCGGGCTTGCCGCGACCCAGTGCGGCTAACGCGCGAAGAACCGGCACGTAGGTAAAGTTCACAAACGTATCTTCCGGGAAGCGCTTTAATAAATCCTCGGCGAGCGCTTCGGATCGAGAAGAGCCTCCCGAAAGACCCAGAGCAAGGGCGGCGGCATATGCGACATCCCGACCTTTCGAAAGCTCGAGCGCCGCCGTGGCGCTCGTCTTTCCTTCGGCAGCATTCCCGCAAGTGGCTTCCCATACCGCTCGTGCAGCGGCGTAACTCGCTGCCGTCTCGCGCTCCCCCCACTGCAGGGCTACTTCCACGGCTCGGTTCGATGCCCGGCGCGCGGCGTGTAACCGACCGGAACGAGCCAGAGCGAGAGCCTCCTCGTGGGTCATCCAATGTTCCGCCGCGCCCTTTCCCCTCGCCAGACCTGCTGCCCGGTCCATTTGCTCCTGGTCTCCCTTTAGCACGGCGATGTTGTATCGGACCACGAGAAAAAGTGGCAATTCCAGCTTGCGCGCGGAGGCGCGCTGAAGCGTGCTCTCCGCTTCGGGGAAGCGGTCGGTGAAAAAATAGGCCAACGCAAGATTGCCATACGGGATCGCAAAGTCGGGATCTGCCGCGATTCCTTCTAATGACGCTTCAATCGCTCTCTCGAATCGGCCGGTCCCATGGGTGGATAGGCCCCCTAACAGATCCTGGGGATTTGCGGTTTCCCCTCGTCGAGGATAAGTCTGACTCCACAACTCGAGGGTTTTGTACGCCTTTTCCAGATTCCCCGTCACCTGCCGGTCGTAGGTAAAGTTGATGAAAAACTTTTCTCGATCGCTGACGCGATCCCGCAGCAGCCAGGCTTTCGTAGTGCTCTCGGCTGACAGCATGGACTCTGCACGAGTGCTGTACGCAAGCCCCAAATGGGCGTACGCCATCGCGAACGTCGGATCGATTTCGACAGCTCGCTGGAAAAAAGGTAGGGATGCTTCATAATTCCCGGCGGATAGGACCAACTTCATTGCGGTGCTGTAAGCTTTCAATGCTTCGAATGATAGTGTCGTGGCCTCGGGGAGCGGCGTCGAGTGTCTTTCCACGGTAGCGAGCGATTCGCCCACTCTGGTTCTGAATTCGCGCGACATCTCGCTGAGGGAATTCAGGACGTCCTCTTTCCTCGCGGCCACCGCCTGCTCCTGATCCAGAATGTTTCCGGTGTTGCAGTCCATTGCGCGCAGGCCCAATACGTATTGGCTTCCAACACGTGCGATTGAGCCTTCCAGGACAGCTGCACTTGCAGTTCGCTCGCAGACCTGCTGAGCCGTTTCCGAAGTCAGCCGCGCTTCTTTAGGCTGTCCCATGAGAGCCAGCGTCCGCCGGACCTCCCTGTCCGAAATTAGCGTGAGGAATGGCGATTGTTGAAGCTCCACGGACAGTCCCTGACGCAGCGTGTCGTCAAACACCGGATCGCCGGTCTTGTTGTCGAATTCCGCGAGGACGATCGTGTCCTTGTCGGTCAGCTTGGGTCTAGTCGCAGAATCGCGACGGGAAAGCGACCAGGCCGTCATTCCGCTCAGCACGACGAATACGAGGGCTGCGGCTGTGCCGAGAGCGGCCAGCCTGTGCCTGCGGAGTAACTTCCGTACCCGGTACAGCCTGCCCGGCGGCGAGACCAGCACGGGCCGGTCCTCCATGTGACGCTGGATATCGGCTGCCAGGTCCGACACCGACGTGTAGCGCCGCTCGCGCGTCTTCTCCAGTGCCTTCGTCGCGATCGAGTTCAGGTCGCCGTCGACGAGACGCCGCAAGGCGATCGGGTCTGTCCGGCGGCGCGCGGCAATGTCGGAGGCCGCGGTGCCCATCGAGGTGAGTTTTCGCGCAAGCGATGGCGCTTCTTCCTCGCGGATAATCCGCAGCATTTCGGCCAGACCGGCGTTGCGGAACGTAGCGCCGTCGAACGGGACGGCTCCGATCAGCAGCTCGTACAAGAGCACGCCCAGCGAATAGACGTCCGAGCTCTCATCGACGTCTCCCGTGATCGTGTCCGCCTGTTCCGGGCTGGCGTACTCCGGCGTCCCCACGATCTGACCGAACTGCGTGAGCAAGGTCTTCTCGATCGCCCATTTGTCAGTGGCCGTTGCGATGCCGAAATCGATCACCTTGGGAATGGGCGCGCCGTCCTGTTCCATCACCAGCACATTCGACGGCTTCAGGTCGCGGTGGATCACACCCTTCTGGTGCGCATGTTGGACCCCACGGCAGACCGCGAGGAATAACGCGAGCCGCTCCCTGGTGGTGATCCGCTCGCGATCGGAATACTGGGTTATCGGCGCCCCGTCGATGTACTCCATCACGAAGTACGGGCGCCCTGTGGTGGTCGCGCCGGCGTCGAAGATTTGGGCGATGTTGGGGTGATCCATCATCGCGAGTGCCTGCCGCTCATTGTCGAAGCGGGCGAGCACCTGGGCGGTGTCCATTCCGAGCTTCACAACTTTAAGAGCCACGCGCCGGCGAATGGGCTCGAGCTGTTCGGCCAGGTAGACGGTACCCATGCCCCCTTCGCCCAGGAGCTGGATGACCCGATAGCGGCCGAAGTCCTTATCTCGCGCCACGGTTGTGGCGGGGCCCACCGGCTCAGTCTTGAACTCGTCGGCACCGGAGCTCCCAAGGGCGCCTTGTATCAGACACGTCGGGCACAGTCCCGCGGGATCGTCGGACCCCAATTCCGATCCGCACTGAGGGCAGTTTGGCATGTCGGCCAGAACAGCCATCTTATGCCCTTCGGCCAGAGGCTGTAACCCAAGCCTCGCGATTCCTTAGTGGTGACAGTGAGCCCCGATTGGTGCTCGTCACGTGGGCTCATCACAGTCGGGCAAGATGGAAATCGCAGTTTCTGGGAGGTGCAACATGTCAAGTGTGTTCAGTCGCGCACGTACGTTGTTCGTGGTGTTGGGGGCATTGGGGGTCGGCGCTTGCTCATCGCCGTCGGGGCCGGGTCCGATACTGTCGGGCCAGCCGGCACAAGGCGCCGAACTTGGCCATCCGTCAGCACGGGCCGTGCCCTCCGCGATGCAGACGTCGGCGCTCTCTCGGGGAGTTACGGACGTGACGCTCGTGAATGCCGGTTGGAGCTGTATCGAGCCTGGCCCCGGCTTAACAGTCTGCGCACCTCCAGGCATGGGCATTCCTTCGATTCCGCCCGTTCCCAATAACGGTGGCCCACCAAGTTACAACCTCGCGGCATTTGTCGACCATCAGTACGATCATCGTGTAAAGTTCCTGCGTCCTGACCTTTTTCATGGCCAGCGATGCGTGGGCGGTGAACCCATGGACTACTTCGCGTTACTCGACTACTACCACTGCGTCATCCCGGTCCGATAGGGTAAGGCACCGCTCTGATCGGCGGCAGGTATGGCTGGACGTTCGGAGGAGAATCCACTCTTCTGAACGTTGGGAACACCGGCCGCCGACAGAAAGGTGTCTCAGGCCCCCTTGGTCCTACAGGCGCGCGTACTCTGCCTTAGCACTTTTCAGAATCGGGATATCGGAGTCTGCGTCGTGCCAAAGTGCGAAGAAAGCCTCATAGGCAGCCTTCGCCTTGCTGCGGAAGTAGAGATACACGGTGCCGGCGGCCACCCCGGCGGCCTTGGCCACGTCGGCCACCTGCGCGTTGAAGAAACCCCGCTGGGCGAAGACCTGCGTGGCGGCGCGCAGGATGGCGTCGCGCTTGTCGAC
>JANNOC010000295.1:0-2581 GCA_031398865.1 Gemmatimonadota bacterium
GCTGACCTTCGTCGCGCTCGGGGCGTCGCTGATCTGGGAAGGGCTGACGGTCGTGGACGGACGCACGCTGCTGTTCGCGGCGATCGCGCTGGTCGTGCGAACGGTCGTGCTGTACCCGATGCTGGCTGGCAGCACATTGGACGAACGTGAGCGACGATTGATCTCCCTGTTTGGACCGCGAGGACTCAGCTCTCTACTCTTCGCGCTGCTCCCGGTGTTCGCGGGGCTGCCAGGCGCGGAGTACGTGTTCGTGCTCACGTGCCTGGTGGTGCTGTTGTCCGTCGTGCTGCATGGAGGCGGCATCGCGCTTTTCCTGCGTGCCAGCGCCCGCTCTGTCGCCGCGCGTTCTGCGGGCACGGCAGACACGAAGCCCCTCTCCACCGGCACGCGTCCCGACAGCACGACGATACCGGAGCGCATCGAGATCGCCGAGGTGCGGACTCTATGGACTCGCGGTGAAGATGCTGTCGTGATCGACGCGCGCGCCGAGCGCAATTACAAGGTGGGCGACACGCGCGCCGCCGGCGCGGTGCGACTGCCTCCCGATGCTGCCGTGCGGACGGCGACCGAGATCGGCCTGTCGCATCACGCGACGCTGGTGGTGTACTGCGCCTGAAGCGACGAAGCCACGAGCGCCCGGGTGGCGCGCGAACTTCGTGCAGCGGGATGGCCACGGGCGCGCGCGCTGGTGGGCGGATGGCGCGCCTGGGTGGACGCGGGGTTACCAGTCGAGCCGGTATCGGAGCAGGAAGCGAGCTCTGCGCACTGAGCGTGAAGGAGCGCGTCGGCTTGACTCCGACTCGTTTCTGATCGAAGATCCTGATTCCCGATTTCGCCGCGTTGCGTGATCCGCGCACCCCGTTCAACAGAGGTTCCATGCGATCGCTCCTCACCGCCGTCCTGCTCGTCGCCACCGCAGCGTCACCCGTGTCCGCGCAATGCAGTGATGCGGAGAAGAAGAAGCTGGAGGAGTTCGACAAGTCCTGGAGCGATGCGACGCTCCGGGGTGACCGCGCCCAACTGACGACGTTGATTGCCGACGATTACATGGGGGCCGGCATAACTGGCGCCGTCAACAGGGCGACGACAATCGACAACGCGGTGCGGCAAGCCGAGCAGAACCGAGCGAATCCGCAAGCTGCGCCGCGGCTGGCGTATGACAGCTACGTCATCACCTGTACTCCCGTGAGCGCGACCGTTACGCATCGCAATATGGCCACGACCACGGCGAACGGCCGCGAGCAGACATCGTACTCCCGCAGTGTGCATGTCCTGGAGAAGCGCGGCGGGCGGTGGCAAGCGGTCGGGAACGCGGGGCATGCGCTCAACGACGGCGCCAATCTGCTGTACATGGAAGCCGACTGGAATGAAGCCTATCGGAAGCGCGATGCCGCGTGGTTCGAGCGCAATTACGCCGACGATGCCACGGACGTGGACTCTCGAACGGGGGCGATCCAGAACAAGGCCCAGGCGATTGCGGCCATGAAAAGCGACAAGAGCGTGGCGGAGTCGCTCGAGCTCTCGGAGACCAGCGTGCGCGTGGACGGTAACATGGCCGTCGTGACCGGTATCAACCGGGTTCGCGGACGCGATGATCAGGGGAAACCAATGGACCGGCGCGTGCGCTTCACGGACACCTTCATCAAGCGCGATGGGCGCTGGCAGGTGTGGGCCACCCAGGGCACGACAATCCCGTAAGCGGAGCACAGTTTCGCACACCGCGCACGGGACCAGTTACCGAAGACTAGCATTGGGGCGAGTCGGCGTCGCGTGGAAAGCGCGGCGACGCCGACCGTCCTGACGCCCGAGATCAGCTCCGCCCCAGATACAGTCTCGCCGCCAGCGCCTCCGCTCGATTTTGATCCGCGCGCGTCATAAGCGCGTGCAGCTCCTCATAGCGAGACTTGGCGATGCTGCGCTTCCCCGCTTGCTGAGCGCTGCGAGCCGCCCCATACAGGCTTCGCGCGCGACGGGGCTCGCGAGCGAGCACCTGTTCGTACGCCCGCAGCGCGTCAGCCGGCCGACCCATCGCGAACAGCAGATCCCCTTCCAGTTCGCGCGCGGGGAGGAGAGGTCCTGGCGTGACCGGATGCTTCTCGACCGTCTCTTCGAGCTCCGCGCCTTCGCGGGCAAGCCGCACGGCGTCAGCAGGGCGCTTTTCGGCGCGCGCAATCCACGCCGAGGCGGCGAGGCGTTGTGCGTCCACAACGGTCGCCCAGTAACTGTCGTTATGCGCCGTCAATGAATCCCGTAACGCTGCGAGCGCCGCCGTTTCGGTCTTCGCGAGCTCGACCTTGCCACTGCGCGCTGCACCGACGGCTCGGGCGAAACGCGTCACGGCTTCCACAAATGGCGCGACCCCAGCGGGCACGGGAAGCTGTGCGGCCTCGTGCCACCCGGACCGTTCCAGCGCAAAGCGCGCGGGAATGGCCGCCGCACTGTATCCCAGAATGCCGCGGTAGTAGCTGTCGGTGCTCTCACGCGACCGTTGCACGATGGTGCGAGCTTCCGCGTCGCGACCCTGCTGAAGCAGTGCGTACACCATGTAGTCCAGCGGATGCACGGCCGCGTTCGAGTCGGG
>JANNOC010000324.1:0-4178 GCA_031398865.1 Gemmatimonadota bacterium
TCCCGGAGTGGCCTCCGATTCGGAGGCGGCGTCGCGCGTGGCAGGGACTCATCAGGACGCCGAGCTCGTCCGCGCGGTTCTTCAGAGAGATCGCAAGGCCACCGCGGAGTTCGTGTCGTTGTACAGCGATGCGATTTACGCCTACGTCCGGCGGCGCCTGCTGCCTCGAACCGATCGTGTCGACGACCTGGTGCAGGAGGTGTTCGTCGCGGCGCTGGGCAGTCTCGCCAGCTTCGCCGGCACCTCCTCGCTGCGCACCTGGCTGCTCGGCATCGCACGGCACAAAGTCGAGGATCACTATCGCGAGTGTCTGAGGCAGCCGGTGCCGCTGTCCGATCTCGAGGAGCAGGGAGAAGAGCCGCGGCAGCCCCAGGTTTCGTACGACGACGTTCTGGATGGGGCACGGCGGCAACAGCGCGTGCTGCAGGTGCTGTCGAGTCTTCCCGAGATTCACCGTGCCGTGCTGTTATGGCGATATTGGGAGAAGCGGAGCGCCCGCGACATGGCGGAGAAATCCGGAAAGACCGAAAAGGCGATCGAGCGGCTGCTCGCGCGAGCCAGGCACGAGTTCCGGCGTCGATGGAACGAAGGATAAGGCATGGAGGACGAGATTCTCGAGCGGCTCTTGGATGACGCGGAGGCGACCGGCGCGCAATCGCACGCGAAGGCACCGTCTCGTCTGAAGTCGAGGATCTATTCCGCGTTGATGCGGCACCATGCCGCGAGTGGACCGCTGCTGGCGCTTTCTGCGACGCGCGCAACGGGCCGCGGGTTGTGTGTCTTCGAGTCGCTGACAAGCGCGTGCTCGACGGACACGCGCGTCGAACAGCTCAACCTCTGCAGGGTCTGTCACGCAAGGGTTCTGGGCGAACATGTCGAAGGAGCACCGATCTTCTGGCACAACTGCCCGTATGTCGATTTTCAGAAGCGCTGAGCGTCAAAAGGTTTTGATCGCGCCGAACAGATTCTGGAAGTTCGCGAGATTTCGCCGCGCGGGAGGCGAGAGTTGGGCGCTCACCGGATTTCGCCCGATCGTTTCGCTGAAGCTGTAGCGAAACTGCCAGCCGGCGGCGGTGTCGAGGTCAATCCCGACCGCCACGCGTAGAACAGGATCGGTGGAGTCGAACGATGCGGGCGGACGCGCCGGTCCTCCGTGCGACGCCAGAAGCACGGGCTCCCTGCTGTGAAAACGGACGAGCCCGACTCCCGCAGACAGGTACGGGCGCGCCCAACTGTCCAGATCCCTGAAGTAGAGCAGCCCGTCTGCGATGAAACCGTGCTGGCCGCTCCCGCGCCGCTCCTCGAAGAACGCCCCGTCGCCAGTGCGGAACGACGAGAGCATGATCGTGTTTCGATTCCACACGTAATTCCCCTGAACGCTGAAGTAGTCGTTTACATGCACGCCTGCGAGCAGGTTCAGCGCGGGACCGTTCTCAGGTTTGTACAGCGACACATCGGCGCCGTTGGTGGCAATGACTGCGCGCGCGTCGGCGGAGAGCGTCGAGATGCCCGCCACGGCGCCAACAAATGGCGCGCGTTGTGATGGTGCCGAGGCGCACGCGCTCAGGAAGATCATCAGCGACCCGACACCGAGCACTCTGGACATGAATGGAATTTTACACATACTCCACGCAAGGGGGATTCTTCAGGCCGCCGCGACTACAGAACTTGGAGGAAAAACCGTATGACACGTCAAGGATTTGCGGTGGCAGCAGTGGCTCTCATGAGTGTGATGGCTGCGGGGCAGACAGCGTTCGGGGACGATGACGAGCGGCGGGGGCACTACGCCGTGAGGGTCACCAACCTCACGCGAGGCCAGACGTTTACGCCCATTCTGGTTGCGACGCACAGAACCGGGGTGCGGCTCTTCGAGCTGGGTCAACCGGCCAGCGCGCCGCTTGCGACGCTTGCCGAAGAGGGCAATACTGCGCCGCTGGCGGCTCTCTTGTCCGGGATGGCGGGGGTCCTCGACGTGGTGTCGTCCGGCGGCGCGCTGTTGCCACCGGGAGAGTCCGTCACAATCATGGTCAGGACCGAAGGATCGTTCGACCGCGTCAGCCTCGCCTCGATGCTGATTCCCACCAACGACGGTTTCTTCGCGCTGAACGGTGTCGAAGGACCGCGCGGGTCGAGAGCGGTGATGACGCTGATCTCACCCGCCTACGATGCGGGGTCGGAGAGAAACGACGAGACGTGTCTGTCGATCCCTGGACCGTTCTTCACTGAATGCGGAGGCCCTGGGGGCGGTGCCATGACAGTGGGGGGAGAGGAAGGCTACGTGCATATCCACGCCGGTATTCACGGGATCGGGGATCTCGTTGCCGCGGACCGCGACTGGCGCAACCCGGTTGCGCACATTACCATTCAACGGGTCCGCTGAGCGGAGCGACCGCTTGAGGGATCATCGAGCATCCAACGCCCTGTCGGTGAGGATCATCGCAATCGCATTCGCTGTCTTGGGGGTGGCAACAGCGGCGCGGGTGGACCTTCCTGCCCGGCAGGGCGGTCCCCCCGACCTCGCCTTGTTCCTTCAGGCGAGGTCGCAGAACGATCGTGAGGCATCGCAGGCACTGAAGCGGATCGCCGCGGTCTGGAAGGACGGCTACGCCCCGATGATCTACGACATGGCGCGGCTCATTCGGGAACCGCGAGAGTCGAGTCCCGATCTTGGCGCCGATCAAGCCGCGCCGTTCGACGATTCCGAGACCCTCGGCGGCGTGCGCCGTCCAACGATGGGCGTGATTCTTCGGGAAGAGCCGCCGGTCCGCGCGCGGCTCCTCCGGTTTCTCGGACAGCAGACTCGCCAGCGATTCCGAAACGATCTCGCCGCGTGGCAACGCTGGATATGGACGCTGCCCTACGAACCGCATCCGGAATACGCACGATTCAAGGGGCTCATCTACCGAAGCATCGATCCAGCCTTTGAGTCGTTCTTTCCACCCGGCGTGCGAGCGCTCATCCGCCTGGACGAAATCGACTGGGGCGGTGTGGTCGTCAACGGCATCCCGCCGCTCGACTATCCGAAGCACATCCCGGCGGCTCAGGCCTCGTATCTCGGCGATGGCAACGTCGTGTTCGGGATCAGCGTGAACGGTGAATCGCGCGCCTATCCAAAGCGCATTCTCGCCTGGCACGAAATGGCGCGCGACCGCATCGGCGGTGTCGAGCTGACGGTGGTCTACTGCACGTTGTGCGGCACGGTGATCCCGTACCACAGTGTGATCGGAGGCAAGCTGGTTCGGTTCGGCACGAGCGGCTTCCTGTATCGTTCGAACAAGCTGATGTTCGACGAGGACACGCGAAGCCTCTGGTCGACGCTGGAGGGAAAGCCGGTCGTGGGACCGCTGGTGAACTCCGGCTTGACCTTGAGCCCGGAATCCGTGGTCACCACCACCTGGCGCGAATGGAAGCAGGAGCATCCGAACACGACGGTGCTCTCGATGGACACGGGATTTCGCCGGAACTACGCGGAGGGAGAGGCCTATCGCGATTATTTCGCGACCGATCGCCTCATGTTCCAGGTCTCGAAGACCGACCAGCGGCTAAAGAACAAAGCCGAAGTCGTCGTCATGCGGCTGACGTCGGCTGAGCAGGAGGTTCCGGTCGCGATCGCTGTCGATCTTCTCAGGCGGCAACCGGTGTTTCATTTCGAGGCGGCCGGGCAGAACTTCGTGGTTGTCACCACGCGCGCGGGTGCCAATCGTGTATATCGCGCCGGTGACCGTCAGTTCGACAAGGTGCTTCCTGACGGCGTTGTCCTCGATCGCCACGGCGCCCGCTGGCGGGTGACGGAGGAGGCCCTCGTCTCCCAGGATCAGCACGCGCAGCGCGTCCTGCGTCAAACCTCGCAGCGCGCCTTCTGGTTCGCCTGGCAGGCGCAATTCCCTTCCACGATCCTGCTAAAGTGACTCTATGTTGTCACGACGTAATTTCATCGAGTCCCTGGCAGGAGGATCGCTGGCGATGAATCAGCTGACCGCGACGCGCCGGGCTCGGGTTCAGGTGTTCGACGTCAACGAAACGCTTCTGGACGTGGCCGCTCTGGAGCCACACTTCGCGAAAGCGTTCGGCGATTCGCGCGTGCTGCGCGAGTGGTTTTCCATGGTCCTGCTGTATTCCGAAGTGGCCACCCTGGCGGGGCCTTACTCCGATTTTGGAGCGATAGGAGGCGCCGCACT
>JANNOC010000339.1:0-1535 GCA_031398865.1 Gemmatimonadota bacterium
TGAACGCGTGCCTGACGATGTGGGCGCGCGACGCCGACACGGCGTGGCTGGGTGTCTTCGCGCGCAACGCGCGCGCGGTGCGCTTCTATGAGAAATGCGGATTCCGCATCGTCGGGACGGCGGTGTTTCGCATGGGCGAGGACGTGCAGGACGACTATGTCATGGCGGCCCCGCTGCTGCCGGGCTAGCGGCTTCGCGCCGGGTATGTCGCGAAACCGCGCGCACCGACAGCGGGCGTCAGCGGCGACCCACCGCCATGGAGCACAGCTTCCGATGATTGTCCTGAATGCGATCGACGTAGCCGAGCGTCTCCTTGTAGCGCCAGCGTCCGACCTTCGGCGCTACCGAGCGGATACTGGTCCACTGCCGGTGGTCCATCTGACTCGCGCGCGCAAGTCCCTGCGCGCGCAGGATCGGACCCTCCCCCGCGTTATAGCTCGCAAACATGAAGCGCCGCCGTTCTTCGTCCGAATGATGCCCTTTCCAGACGGTCCAGAGATACCGGTCGTGCATGATGCCCGCGGCAATGTTCCACTCGGGATCATCGATGGAAAGAAATTCGGGCTTCGCAGTCTGGATGATCTGGAAGGTGGACGGCATGAGTTGCATGATGCCGCGCGCACCGACGTAGCTCTTGGCGGTCGGCACGAGCTGGCTCTCCGCCATTCCCTGTGCCTTGAAATGGCGCCAGTCGAAGGCGACGCCGAAGTACCGCTTGGAGTACTTCCGGAAGGCGTCGTCGTACTCCTCGGTCGGGACGCGCCGCTGGGCGCCGAGGTCGGCGGCGACGAGCAGCGCTAGCCCCGCAACGAGCGCGCGCGTCGTCAATTCAGGGCGCCTCCGACGATGATCGCGATCGCGAGAAACAGCGCGGCGATGAAAATGGCCACTGCCACATTGCCGCGCTGCAGCTCCACCGGAAAGTCCACGCCGGGCGTGAGCATATCGATGATCCGGTAGCTGGCGTACATCAACACCACACCGAGCGCCGCGTACACGAAGTTGAGCGCGATGATCTTCCACTCCACGTCTGCCCTCCTGAGAAAGCTGTTGCCGGGCCGCGATCGTCCTCCCTACGCGCGGACGCGCGCGGAAGTTCCGGGCGCGTGGTACATTGGGCGGTCCTCGCCGCGCACGCCACCCTCGCGATCCACGTCATGACCGCACCTACAGTGCCCGCACGCTCGTCCACCGTCTCGCTCGTGCGCGCGCTGGGGGTCTGGGCGCTCGCGGCAGGGATCATCAACGTCACGGTCGGTGGCGGCATCTTTCGCCTGCCCGCCGCGGTCGCGGGGTCGTTAGGTGTCGCGGCCCCGCTCGCGTATGTGGTGTGCGCGGTCGCCATGGGGCTGATCGTGCTGTGCTTCGCCGAGGCGGGGAGCCGGGTGTCGATGACAGGCGGCCCGTATGCGTACGTGGAGGTGGCGTTCGGACCGTTTGTGGGCTTCATGTCGGGGGCGCTCCTGTGGCTGCTCGGCACGTTCGCGGTGGCAGCGGTCTCCACGGTGTTCGCGGATTCCCTGGGGGCGCTCGTG